>CAZHLZ010000027.1:2241-18372 GCA_964532475.1 uncultured Chitinophaga sp. | reverse complement strand
AGAAAATGCTCTAGGAAAAGCAAAGTTGATTGTAAAAGATGATGGAATTTTGGCAGGAATTGAGCTTGCACAAGAAATTTTCAAATTTTACGATAAAAATCTTAAAATCAATATTTTCATTCAGGATGGGACACTTGTAAAAAAGGGAGATATTGCTTTTGAAATTACTGGTTCTTCGCGTTCAATTTTAGCAACTGAACGATTGGTTCTCAATTTTATGCAACGAATGAGCGGCATTGCAACGCAAACAAATAAAATTGTAAAGTTGGTTGAAAAGTATCCAACTCGTATTCTTGATACACGAAAAACTACACCAGGATTACGATTGATTGAAAAATGGGCTGTAAGAATTGGCGGAGGGCACAATCATAGAATTGGATTATACGACATGATTATGTTAAAAGATAATCACATTGATTATGCCGGAGGAATTAAAAATGCAATCACGCAGACCCATAAATATTTGGAAAATACTGGCAAAAATCTAAAAATTGAAGTTGAAGTGCGCAATGAAAGTGAACTTGCAGAGGTTTTGGAAATTGGGGGTGTAAATCGAATCATGTTAGACAATTTTTCACCGGAAAGAATCGTAGAAGCGTTGAAAACAATTCCTAAAAGCTATGAAATAGAAGCTTCTGGAGGAATTACCATTGATAACATTGAAGATTATGCGAAAACTGGTGTTGATTTCATTTCGATTGGAGCCTTAACTCATAGCTTCAAAAGTTTGGACATGAGTTTAAAAGCGGAATTTGATAAAGCCTAATTCTCTATTTCTTGTTGAATGAGCGGAGTCGAAGTCAACAAGAAATAGATATATCATTCAATGTAAGAAAATTAATTATCAAGCAATTCGTCATTCTTTTCAGACTTTTTTGTTGGATTAAAGAAATAAGATAAAGTTACAGTGAAAATCCCCACAATTAATAATAATTGGTTGTAGGGATAATGCTGAAGTTTAAATATTAGTCCAACAAAAATTATTACGGAGCCAACCCAAAAAATGATGTTGTTGTTTTCGGCGTGTTGGTCGTATTTGAATGACAATAGATTCATTAACAAGGCAATTCCACCAAAGACAATAATTCCGTATTTTGCATTCGTTTTTGAAATCATTCCACTAAAAACATCCGTGAAAACAGCAATTGCCAAAATGAATGAAATGGCAAATCCTATGCTAGCTATTCGTTTAAAAATCATAATAATTTAGTGTTATTTTTGTGTCTTTCAGAGTCTCTTTTTGTCTTCTTATCTAAATTTTTTCGCATTACTTCTTCCAAGTCTATCCCCGTTTGATTAGCAATACAAACCAATACAAAAAGTACATCTGCAATTTCATCTCCCAAATCTTTGTCCTTATCTGATTCCTTTTCGCTTTGTTCTCCGTATCTTCTGGCAATAATTCTTGCAACTTCACCAACTTCTTCAGTCAACATTGCCATATTAGTTAACTCATTGAAATAGCGAACACCGTGTTGCTTAATCCAATTATCTACGATTTCTTGTGTTTCTTTTAATGTCATTTTCACTCCTTATTTTTTGAATCAATCAAAATGGTTACAGGTCCATCATTTATCAAACTAATTTTCATATCAGCAGCAAATCTCCCTGTTTTTACCACTAAGTTAGAACTTGTTTTCAAAGTCTCACAAAAATATTCGTAAAGTGGAATTGCAACTTCTGGTCGAGCAGCTTTTATGAAACTTGGTCTGTTACCTTTTTTGGTAGATGCGTGTAAAGTAAATTGACTGACCACCAAAAATTCTCCTTGAATCTCTTGAATTGATAAATTCATTTTGCCCTCCGAATCGGAAAAGATACGTAAATTGGAAATTTTCTGAACCAAATAATCTGCATCTTCCATTAAATCTTCCTGTTCAACGCCAATCAACAACAATAAACCCTGATTTATTTGATTGTAAATTTCGTTTTCAATCGAAACCGAAGCAGTTGTAACACGTTGAATAACAGCTTTCATATAAAAAATAATTAAAATTCTTTCCTACGATGCACCTCATTTTCATCTTCGGTCATCAATTGCACGTATGTATTAAATCTACTTTCAGCAATTTCTCCCTCAACAACAGCGTCTTTTACAGCACATTTTGGTTCTTCCAAATGCTGACAATTGTGATATTTACACTGGCCAATCAACTGACGCATTTCTGGGAAATAATGTGAAATTACCTCTTTATCTAAGTCAACGATCCCAAAAGCTCTAATTCCAGGAGTATCGATAATGTAAGCTCCGAAATCTAATTTGTGCATTTCTGCAAATGTTGTTGTATGCTGACCTTGTTGATGCGCTTGTGAAATTTCGTTCGTTTTAATATTGAAGGTTGGATCCAAGGAATTAATTAAAGTGCTCTTCCCTACTCCACTGTGCCCAGAAATCATCACTTTTTTATCGCGAATTTGCTCTCGTAAAAAAGCAGTATCTTTCGGATTATTCCCCGAAATCTTATAACAAGGATAGCCAATTTGCTGATAAATTCCAATGATTCGATCAAGTTCTTCAATTTCCTGATTAGAATATTGATCTATCTTATTAAATAATAAAGAAGTTGGAATCCGAAAAGACTCTGCAGCAACCAAAAATCGATCTATAAATGCCAGATGGGTCTGAGGAGATTTTAAAGTAACCAACAAATAGGCATGATCCACATTTGCAGCCAAAATTTGCATTTGTTTGCTCAAATTAGTTGATTTTCGAACGATGTAATTTTTTCTTTCCTGATAATCGGTAATTACATATTTTCCTTCTTCATCCGGCTCATCCTTGATAAACACTTCATCTCCCACCGCAATCGGATTGGTTGTTCGCAATTTTTCAAGTCTAATTTTTCCTCGGATTCTACATTCAATAACTTTCCCGTCAATTAACTCAACGATGTACCATTTACCTGTAGATTTTAAGACTTTTCCTTGCATAGGGACAAAAATAAACAAAAAATCCACTCCGAAATGAAGTGGATTTTTTATTAATCTTATTTAGTTTTACAAAACAGATTCTAAAATTTGATCTCTGTTCATTCCAGATTTTAATTTCTCAACGATTAATTTAGTTTTTTCACCAACGGTTTCTTCTGAAAAACCCAATGCTGTACCAAGTTTTTTCACAGCTACTTCTTCTTCTGGAGACATAACACCATCAATCAAAGCCATTTGCAACAATTGAACATATCTTTCATAACGCTCCTCACGAGAATATGGAGGAATAACTGGATAATTGTCTGAGTTTTCAATAATCTCCTTCACCTGCTCATCAGTCAAGGATAATTTTTGTGCAATTCGATTTAATAAACTGTTTTCAGATTCTAATATTTTTCCATCAAATCTAGCAATTAAAACTAGATTTCTAAAATGACCTTTTTGACTTGTTTGTTCTCCTGTTTCAAAAAGTTGTGCTAAATTTCCCATTTTTTGATTTTTTTACAAATTTACGATTTTTTTAGGAATACAATTTAGAGGCAAAAAATTAATTTTAAATTTGGTAAAAATTATTAATTTTGTGTTATTAAATTATAACTTATATGAAGCTAATAATGCTTAGTTTTCTGCTAATATTTACAAATTATTTTTTTTCACAAACTGAAGAAATACTCGCTCGTAAAATAAAACGCTTGGAAAATGTTCATTTTGGAATTGTAGAAAAAAATAAATTTAATGCTAACACAAAAGATAGTGTTTTTCAAATTATCGAAAGGAAAAAAAATGAATTAGCACCTCACTTTACGATTAGTTTTCAAGAATTATCTAATTACCAGACACACAATGACTCAATCAAAAACTGGTTTCTTTCCTATCCGGAAGAATATAAAACCTTTGTTGTTTATTTAGAAAAATACCTCCGATTCAATACCCTCGAATGAAAAATTACTTCCTTTTCCTTTTCTTAATAATCACCGCAAAATTCTTTTCTCAGGGATGTAATGCCGAAGTTTCAATTTGTTCCCAGGGACAAGCAGGACCTTTTATTTTTGACCAAAACACAAGTGGTCCTCCTGTTGATTATGCAGACCCACAAGAATGTGCCACAGGAAATTCAGGGAATGACAATGGATTTGGGTTTATTTTGCTGCAGATTACTCAGTCTGGACCTTTAAACTTATTAATTGATGGAAATACAAATGACGGTTTTGTTGATGTAATTGTTTACAACATTCCAAACGGAATTGCCCCATGTGATGCAGTTTTAAATCCAAATAATGAAATTGGTTGTAATTTTGCCCCTGAAGCTGCAGGATGCACGCAATTTGGTAATGATTTCCCTTGTAATTCTTCAGTGGATGCACCTATGGTTACGGCCGGACAAACAATCATGATCATTGCACATGATTGGTCAACAGAAAATACAAGTTTCACACTACAACTAGGCTCAACTGGCGCTCAGTCTGGCCCACCAAGTGGAACAATAACCGCCGTAACAGCCGATGTATGCAATAATGCTGCACCTTTTCAACTACAAGCAAGTGATTTAGGTGGAACTTGGACAGGAAGTGGTGTTTCAATTGAAGGTTTGTTTAACCCCGCAAATGCAGTCATTGGTGAAAATGTCATAGAATACGAAATCGGTGTAAGCCCTTGTAATTCATCAGGTACCACAACAATTAATGTAATAGATTGCATAATCCCAACATGTACAGTGACAGCAAGTAATAGCGGTCCTGTTTGCGTTGGTGAAACTTTTAATCTTTTCGCAACACCAGTTTCAGGTGCACTTTCTTACTCTTGGTCTGGAGATGTATTCAATTCAATAGAAACTAATCCTACAAATATTTTAGCTCCTTCAACTGCTGGGACATACGATTTTACCGTAACTGTTCAAATTGATGGTAATACATGTAGTTCAACAACATCTTTGATAGTGAATGACTTTGCAGATGCAACAATTTCTCCCATAACACTTCCAATTTGTTTGGATACAGTTGCATTTCAACTAACGAGTATTTCACCTGGTGGAACTTGGAGCGGACCTGGGATTTCAAACACTGGTATCTTTGATGCCGCGTTAGCAGGAATAGGAACACATCAAATTACCTACACTTTGGCTGGCCCTTGTGGGGATGTTCAAAGCACAACTCTCAATGTTATTGATTGTAACATCCCTTTTTGCAATGTTTCTGCTTCTTCCTCAAACCAAATTTGTAGTGGTCAAACTTTCGATTTGATCGCAACAAACGTCCCGAATGCACAAAATTATACGTGGTCAGGAAATGGATTCAGCTCCAGTACACAAAATAACTTTGGTTTGAATTTAACCTTAGCTCCCGGAACTTATAATTTTGAAGTTATTGTAAATACATTAGACGCTACTTGCATGGCAACAACTAGCATTACCATTCATCCACTACCACAAATTTTTGCAGGAAACGATACTACAATTTGTGCAAATCAAGAAATAAGCTTAAATCCCACAGGAGGACTAATATATGAATGGGATACACCTGTTCAAAGTGGAATTCCATTTTCCCCAACTTCTTCCGGAACATACACAGTAGTTGGAACAGACGCTAACAACTGTTCTTCGAGTGACCAAATTGTTGTAAATTTAATTGCACCCGAAACCCCAACATTTATACAAGACACTTCTAGTGGGTGCTCTCCATTAAGAGTTAATTTTACTAACACTACAGCAAATGCAAGCAATTCTCGTTGGCTTTTTAATGGAACAAGCACACTTTACGGAGAAACAATTAGCAAAACTTTCAGTGGATCATCGGAATGCTTTGATGTAACATTGATTTGTGATATTAATACCTGTGAAAACAGTTTCACCGCAACAGATTTGATATGCGTAAATTTGCTACCTTCAGCATCATTCAATTACATAGCTAACGAATTAAGTGATTCAGAAAGTGAGCTGTTTTTTCAAAACACAACAACAGACGCGATAAGTTATGTTTGGAACTTCGGCGATTCAAGCGATTCTTCGACTGTTGAAAATCCTACACACTTATATTTGAAAAGTAATTTAAATGAATATACCATTACTTTAATTGCAAGTTCAGAATTAGGTTGCCGCGACACAACTTACCAAACATACAGATTTAAGGATAAATTGATTTACTATGTACCAAATACATTTACACCAGACAACAATGAATTAAATCAAACATTCAAACCTATTTTCACCTCAGGATTTGAATTAAGTAGTTACAAACTGCAAATTTACAATCGCTGGGGAGAATTACTTTTCATTTCACATGATTCAAAAACTGGTTGGGATGGAAGTTATGGTGACAAAATTGTTCAGCAAGGTGTTTACACGTGGAAAATCGAATTCATTTCTCTAGTTGATTTAAAAACACATGAAATTTCTGGCACAGTTGGCGTTTTGAGGTGATTTTTTTCAAACATATAAGTTGATCAAAAAACATCCACCTAAAGGAAAAGCCATATAAAAATTTAATGCTTTGTTTTCTTTTGAAAATCGATATTGAATTATTTAGCTAAAACAAACTTTTGTGCACTTTTTTTGTTTTTGTTAATAAATGTGAAAAAAATCTTTGTGTCAATTTGACGTTGTGAAAGTTTTTTTTATATATTTGTCAATAAATTATTAAAAAACTAACAAAAAACAGGTCTATGAAAATTAAAATGTTTAACAAGTTTTTGTTTTTATTTTTCACTCTTACCCTTTCTTTCTTTGGTTTCAGTCAAGGTTCAATCTTGAAGGGAACTGTCAAAGATGCTCAAGGAAATCCATTATTTAACGCAAAAGTTGTTTTAGAAGGATTAAACAAAGGAGCATTGACGGATGATGCTGGTAATTATGAGATTAAAAACATTCCAAATTCTGATTCAGCAGTAAAAGTATCGTTTCGCTTTTCGGGTTTACAAACCTTAACTGAAACAATTGTTTTTAAGAAAAATCAAACCATTACCAAAGATGTTGTCTTGTTGACTGACATTTTAATGTTGGATGATGCTGTAGTAATTGGTTATGGAACCACAAGAACAAAAGATTTAACAGGAGCAGCAACAGTAATTAATGAAAAAAACTTTGTGCAAGGTTCGGTTTCTACGCCGGAACAATTGATTCAAGGAAAAGTTGCCGGAGTAAAAATTAACAACAATGGAGGTGCACCAGGTTCTGGTAGTACTATTCGTCTGCGTGGTGGAACATCCATCAATGCAAGTAACGACCCATTAATTGTTGTTGATGGTGTTCCATTAGATAATGGAGGGATTGCTGGGGCTCCTAATCCATTAACCTTAATCAATCCGAATGACATAGCATCTTTCGTGATTTTAAAAGACGCGTCAGCAACGGCAATTTACGGTTCTCGTGGTGCAAATGGTGTTATTATCATTACCACAAAAAAAGGAGATGCGGGCGGTGCAAATAAATTGAAAGTGATTTTGGATGTTAAAAATTCAATTTCAACCGTTGCAAAATATGCCGATGTAATGACAGGTGACGAATTGAGAGCCGTTGTTAATGAAAAAGGAACTGCAGCCCAAAAGGCAAGATTGGGCACTGCAAATACAGATTGGCAAAAAGAAATATACAGAAATGCTTACATTAACGAAAATAATGTATCTGTAACTGGAGGAATAAAAAAATTTCCATACCGTTTATCTTTTGGAAATAGAATTGAAAATGGATTACTGAAAAGAGATAGAATGGATCGTTATTCAGTTGGTTTGAATATCACTCCAAAATTTTTAGATAATCATTTGGAATTTGAAATCAATCAAAAATACGTAAGAACAAATACATTTTTTGCAAACCGTGGTGCAATTGGATCTGCAAATTCATTTGACCCTACGCAAAATGTAATGTCTGACACTACAATCTATGGTGGTTATTTTGAGTGGCTACAAGCAAATGGTAAACCAGTAACCTTGGCACCAAAAAATCCACTTGGAATGTTAACTCAAAGAGAAGATAGAGGCTTTGCAGATCGTTACATCGGAAACATCAAAGTTTCATATAAATTACCATTTTTCCCACAATTAAAAGCAGTAGTAAATGCTGGTACCGATTTATCAGAAGGATACGGTTCAACGAGTGAACTTGCAACTTCAGCTTCAGGTTATTATAGCCAAGGAAGTTCATCAAAATACAGAAGCACCAAAGTAAATAAATTACTTGAAGCATACGTAAATTACAACAATTCAGAGAAAGCTAAAAATCACAGATATGATTTCACTTTAGGGTACTCTTATCAAGATTGGGAGTCAAGAAGTCCTTCATTCCCTGCATTGAATTACGATCAAGATTCCACAATTTTCCCAGCTGACCCAAATCCATTTTATACAAAAAATGCTATTTTATCTTTTTACACTCGAGCAATTTATAGTTTCAAAGATAAATATGTAATAACAGGTTCATTAAGAAGAGATGGTTCTTCACGTTTTTCACCTGAAACACGCTGGGGATTATTCCCATCTATCTCTGCAGCCTACATTCTTTCTGAAGAAAAATTTATGAAAAAAATCAAACCTTTAACTTATGCGAAAATTAGAGGGGGATTCGGAATTACAGGACAACAAGATGGAATTGGTGATTACAATTATATCCCAAATTATCAAGTTGGAACGTCAACAGCACAGTATATGTTTGGTGATACCTATTATACTTTGTTAAGACCGGATGGCTACGATGCAAATTTGAAATGGGAGGAAACTTATAGCTACAATCTTGGTTTAGATTTCGGTATTTTAAAAGATAGGATTAATGGTTCTATTGATGTTTACTCAAAAACAACAAAAGATTTATTGGCTACCGTTCCTGTAGTTGCAGGTACAAATTTTACCAACTACATTCTTACTAATGTTGGAAGTATGAATAATAAAGGAATTGAGATTAGTTCAAATTTCGGTTTAGTAGCGAAAAAAGATCTTAAAATCGACCTTGGATTAAATGCTACTTACAATAGAAATGAGGTGCTAAAATTGGCTCAAGTACAAGATACTGCATCGCCAGGGATTTTGGTCGGTGGAATTTCAGGTGGAATTGGAAATACAGTGCAAGTTCATCAAATTAATTACCCAACTTTCACATACTATGTTTATGAGCAAAAATATGATGCTAACGGAAAAGCAATTGAGGTTGGGCAAAAAGATGAAAATGGTGTAACATATACCAGTAGAGATGCATTTGTTGACAGAAATGGGGATGGTGTAATTAACATTGAAGACAGATACTATGCTGAACAAGTTGCACCAGATTGGTTCTTGGGTTTAAATATGAATTTTACCTACAAAAAATGGTATGCTGGTTTCTCGACTAGAGCTGAACTAGGTGGCTACATTTACAATAATATTCGTTCAAATAGTGCACCTTTTTCTGCAATCAATGGAACGCAAGGTTTCTTAAACAACCTTAGTTCTTTATACAATGAAGATCAATTTCAAAAAACTTCAACAAATTTATACTTAAGTGATCATTTCTTGGAAAAAGCTAATTTCTTAAGAATGGACTATATTAATGTTGGTTACAACTTTGGAAAATTGAATGTTGTAAAACAAAAAATTGGAGTTAACTTGAATTTTGTAGTGCAAAATGTATTTGTTGTTTCAAAATATTCAGGTTTAGACCCTGAAGTTGGTGGTGGAATTGACAATAACATTTACCCTCGTCCGAGAATTTATTCATTGAATTTAACATTAGAATTTTAATATAAATTAATATGAGATTAAAACTAATTATTGTAGGAATTGTAGGTGCAGGTGCACTACTTTTCTCGACGCAATCTTGTAAAAAACAATTGAACCAAAAACCAAAATATGGTTTAAATTCTGAAGTTGTTTATGAAGATGCTGATAACTACATCAATGTGTTGGCAAAAATGTATGCGGGACTTTCCTTATCAGGAATTAAAGGGCCAGCAGGAAATGCTGATATTGCTGGAATTGATGAAGGTTTTTCGCAATACGTTCGGATTTTGTACAACATGCAAGATGTTCCGACTGATGCAGCTGTTTGTGGTTGGCCAGATGCAGGAATTCCTGAAATGAATACGATGGAGTGGTCAGCAGAAAATCCTTTTGTGAAAGCGATGTACTTCAGAATTTACTATCAAATCACATTGTGTAATGAATTTATTCGTGAGGCAAGTGATGAAAAAATGGAGGAAAGAGGTTTTTCCGAATCAGATAAGGTAAACATCAGAACCTACCGTGAAGAAGCACGTTTTTTGAGAGCATTATCTTATTACCATGCAATAGATTTATTTGGAAACGTACCTTTTATTACAGAAGATAATAAAGTGGGCGCATTTCTACCTGAAAGAATTACTCGTGCGGATTTATTTGCCTATATTGAAACGGAATTGAAGGACATGGAAACAAAATTATTAAGTCCAAGTGCTGCACCTTATGGTAGAGCAAGTTCCGCAGCAGCCCAATTTTTATTGGCCAAGTTGTATTTAAATGCGGAAGTTTATTCAGGTACACAAAGATACGCCGATTGTGCGATTTACGCAGACAAAGTAATCAATTCTGGTGCTTTTACCTTGGATAATAATTACCAGGAAATTTTCTTGGCAGACAACCATACATCTCCAGAAATTATTTTCCCTGTAACCTATGATGGTAAATTTACTCAAACATACGGAGGAACAACATTTCTAACTTATGCTGCGGTTGGTGGTTCAATGGTCGCTTCAAACTACGGAATTAATGGAGGCTGGGGAGGTTTACGTACTACGCAACAACACGTGGATTTATTCAAAGATAGTATGTTGGATTCTAGATATTTATTTTTTAGAACAGGACATTCCTCAAATGTGGACACTTTGTCTGACTTTAAAAAAGGCTATCCATTACCGAAATATAAAAACAAAACGAGCGCAGGAGATAATGGTTCAAATACAACAGGGCACGTTGATATAGATTTCCCAATGTTTCGTTTGGCTGATGCATATTTGATGTACGCTGAAGCAGTTTTGAGGTCTGGAGGAAATATTGCTTTGGGTGAACAAAGATTCAATGCAATTAGAACAAGAGCATACGGAACTTCCGCTTTCAACATTACAGGTATCACTTTACAAGATATTTTGGATGAAAGAGGAAGAGAATTGCAATGGGAATGTACTAGAAGAACTGATTTAATTCGTTATGGATTATTTACTGGTGGAGCATATTTGTGGAATTTTAAAGGTGGCGTTCCAGAAGGAACATCAGTATCCTCACACTTAAATCTATATCCACTCCCAACATCTGATATTGTTTTAAATCCAAATTTAATTCAAAACCCAGGTTACTAAAAACCAATTTAATTTTTTGAGCGGGAGATTATTCTTCCGCTTTTTTTTTGATATCAAAATAAGCATTTTAACAACACTTCGTTTACAAGTTTTAACTTATTATTAGTTTAACTCAAGTTCAAAGTGTAATTTTACAAGGTGAATATTTTAGACATCATCATATTAATTCCCTTGGCTTATGCCGCTTGGATTGGCTTTAAAAAAGGATTCATAATTGAAGTTTTTACACTTTTAGCCTTGTTTGTTGGTCTTTATGCTGGCATACATTTCTCAGAATCAGTGGCTGGAGCGATGAAAAAATCATTTTCCTGGGACTCCAAATACCTTCCCACAATATCATTTACCTTAACGTTTTTAGCAGTCGGGGCAATGGTTTATTTTGCAGGAAAAGCACTAGAAAAAGTAGTCAAATTCGCCATGCTTTCTCCTTTAAACAAAATCGGAGGAATAATTTTTGCATTGCTAAAAGGAAGCTACTTTGTGAGTATTGTACTGCTATTGTTGAGTTCGTATGACAAAAACAATAAGTTTATTCCACTTGAAACCAAAAATAGTTCACTCCTTTACAATCCCATGTTGAAATTATCAAAAACAACCATTCCAGGTTTTGAAAATAGCTCATTTTTCCAACAAGACACAACAAATGTAACCTTAACCGTTGATCAAGTTATTAGAGCAAAAGAAATTGCCGATAGTTTAGGGATAGATGCAAAAGATGTAATTGAATTAAATGAAATTTACCAAAAATATGAAGCGAATAAATAATACTATTTTGTTCTTATTCTTTGTTTTCTCCATAGAAACAAGTTTTACACAGCAATTGATTCAATCATTAAACTCATCAAATTTCACTTTACTGCCAAAAGTGAAAAGTAAAAAAAGTGGTCCGTATTTTGGTTATCAACGTGGGAAATACGATGTTTTTGAGTTAGGAGGTGAATTTCAACACAAAAAAATCGCTTTTACACATCCAAAAACCTTTGCACTTAGTTTTGGCACAAATTATTCGTTCAAAGAAAATGTACTAGGATTTGATTTAAGGTACTGGTATCAGCAAGCTCGAATTGGATTGACTTATGGAGTTTACGCTTCTCACCGAACAAATTTTGACGAATCACGCATTGGAATTGCACCTGCCATCGGATTCCGTTTGCTTCAATTCCACTTGCAAGCAGGTTATACTTTTTATTCAAATGCAACAAACTTCGACAATTATAACGATTTTTTCATTTCTTTAAAATTCACTTTGATCAATAACAGAGATATTGATGTGGACAAAAAAAAGACATTTAATTTTGGAAAAAATAAAAAATCAAAAGGTAATTTGTTTAAAAAGTAGAAATTAGTAAGTTTTTTCACTTTTTTACAATAAATTTGTATTTTTAAAGTTATTAGTCCAAGCTGAAATCAATAAATGAAATTTTTTTATATACTCTTCGTTTTTACACTCATACTTTCTTGTTCAACCGAGAAAAATACGCTGGTAAATAGAACTTACCATGGAACAACTGCACATTACAATGGCTATTTTAATGCAAATGAACTGTTAAATCAATCAGTTTTAGCCTTTAAAAATGCACGTCAAGAAGATTATTATTCGATTTTACCGATTAACCCAATTCCAAATGAGGAAGAAGTAAAATCCATGTATCCTGCCATTGATACTGCCATTGTGAAATGCACAAAAGTGATTTCAAAACACAGTATGCCAACTGCATCAGAACCATCTAAAAAACGAACGGAATACAATCCATGGATTGATGAAAATTGGCTTATGATTGGAGTCTCAAATTATTACCGCCAAGATTATGAAATGGCACAGAAAAATTTTGCCTACATCAATAAGTTTTTTTCCAATGACCCAAGTAATTACACTGCCGCAATTTGGATGGCTAAAACCAACATTGAAACAAAAAATTATTCTGAGGCCAATATCATTTTAAAAGAACTTGACAAAAAGATTGAAGAGCTTGAAAATGCTACAAAAAGTAAGGAAAAGGAATCTAAGTCAAAATCTAAAAGTAAATCCAAAAGTAAGTCTAAGAAAAAGACAGAAAAAGAGGAGGAACAAGCTGAATTCCCGAAAAAAAGTAGATTTTTATTTGAATTAACAAAAGCCGATCTTTCCATCAAACAAGAAGACTTTGACCAAGCGATTAAGGATTTAGAAAAATCATTGGAGTTTTGTAAAAAATCTAATGATAAAGCGCGAGTTCATTACATTTTAGCACAGTTAAATCAGCAAAAAAAACAAAATGAACAAGCAAAATATCATTTTTCAAAAGTACTAAAGTACAATGCACCTTTTGAGATGAATTTTAATGCGCGTATCAATCGTGCCTTGATGGGTGGAGATTTGAAAATCAAAAAGGAACTCGAAAAAATGTTGCGAGACGACAAAAACCTTGAGTTCAAAGATCAAATCTATTTTGCTTTAGCAGATATTGCTTTTAAAGAAGGTGACAAGGAAAATGGAATTGTCTTGATGCATAAGGCTATACTTTTTTCAACAAAAAATGTGCGTCAAAAAGCGATTTGTTACGAAAAGTTAGGTGATCTTAGCTTCGAAGATAGAAATTACGTTTCTGCACAAAAATACTACGACTCCTGCGCAAAAGTGATGCCTGAAACCTATCCAAATGCCTTAGCGATTCAAAATAAAGCAACAAAACTAAAAGACTTAGTGACGGCTGTAGAAACTGCTCAATTTGAAGACAGTGTGCAGCGCATTGCTGGTATGAGTGAAAGTGAACGAACACTTTTTGCGGAGAATCTTTTGAAAAAAATAAATGCTGACGAAAAACGTAAAAAAGAACAAGATGCGATTCGATTAAAAGAATTGCAAGACCAGTTAGCGACTGTAAATCAAGATCAATCAGAAACCAAGTTTTTTTGGAATAACCCCAAAATGAAAAGTGAAGGTTTAGAAAGTTTCAAAAAATTATGGGGCTCTAGAGAAAACGAGGATGATTGGCGTAGAAGTGAAAAAATCGCAATTGCCGACTTTAAATCTTTAGAAAAGGACACCATTGATTCCCTTGTAATTGAAAACAAGGAAGAAAATGATAGTTTAACCGTTGAAAGTTTACTTGCAAATTTGCCAATAAACGATTCACTTTTAGCTTCTTCAAACAAACGTTTAATTGCTGCTTTATATGACGCAGGTCTAATTTATAAGGAACAATTAAATGAAATTTCAATGGCTAAAATGCAATTTGAAAAGGTAGTTTCTAAGGCTAATCCAAATGATTATAAGTTATTGTCTTTGTTTCAGTTATATAAAATTTATGAAACAAGTGATCCAACAAAAGCTTATGAATACAAGGAGCAAATTTTAACACTTTATCCAGAGTCTGATTATGCAAATTACCTAAAAGATCCAGACTTTTTTGTTAAACGAAAGGAATTTGAAAAGATTGCTGAAATTGATTATGTAAAAGCCTTAGATCGTTACAATAGAGGATTATATTCTCTTGTGCTTGCAGCTGCTGAGCCAATTATTTCTGGTGACAAAGCGAATCCTTATCGTTCAAAATATATGTTGCTCAACGCAATGTCAGTTGGACAATCAACAGAAAACAAATCGAAAATAATTCCACTTTTAAAAAATGTAATCGCTGAATATCCAGGAACAATGGAAGAAAAAAAGGCGAAGGAACTTTTAGAAATTGCTGAAAAAGGATACTCGGAATTTAAGGTGTCAAACTTTAATAATACATCGATTTATTCATACGATGACGAAGAAGATCACTGGATTTTAATCTTTTTGGATGCAAAAGAAAATGTTTCCACTGCGAAAACCAAAGTGATGGATTTTAACAAGGAATATTTCAATAAGGAAAAATTGAATACATCAACTAAAGTTTACGGAACGAATCAAAATGTGATTGTTTTAAAAGCGATGTCTGACGTGAAAGCAAAAGAATACCTTAGAACATTTAAGAAGACAAAAAAACACATTCAAAGTTTGCATGATGCTAAAATGTATGCCATTACACCAGACAATCTTCGAATTTTATTTGAAACTCAAAAATTGACAGATTACGAACAATTTTACGCGGAGTTTTATTGATGGAAACTAGTTCTGAGTCAAATAAGTCGAAAAAAGATAAAAATCAAAATACCTATTTAAGATTTACCTCCGTTGCCATTCAAATGGGAGTAATAATCGGAGGATTTACATATTTAGGCGTCTTTTTAGATGAAAAACAGAGCAATAAGACACCCATTTGGACGATTGTTCTATCCCTTTTTGGAGTTGTAATATCTATGTATTTAATATTTAAGGAAGTACAAAAAATGAATAAGGATTAATCAAATGAATTAATTCCTGAAAAATAAAACATTAATAAAGATGATAAAAACCTTAAGTTTATTTGGAATTGTATTTCTGCTGCATCTAGTAGCTGTATTTTTTGGTCTTTTACCTGGGAAATTTAGTTCCATGATTTGGGTGGATGCTTATGTAGCAATATTATTTATTCTTGGGTTATTGATTGTGAATCCTGCATTTAAAAATGGACCTGAAAGTTTTAATAATCGTTTTTTGATCATTACCACGATGCAAATGATGTTGATGATGGTGTTAATCTTGATTTTAGTTTACAACAAAATGGAAGGAGTAAGAATTCTTGGATTTTCATCTATTTCTATTTTTGTGGTATTACTGGCAATTCAATCCTACGTTTTTATCAAAAAGTTAAATAAAAAGTAAAAAACTTGCTAAAATTTTCCAACCTTTTTAGTTTTATGGCATTATGAAACAAATGGAAATGAGAATTAGCATAATTTTAGCTTTGTTACTAATATCCTTTTCGTGTTCTAAGGATGCGAAATTATCAAAGCCATGCACCTTAAATTTTTTATATAATTTCGAAGGAAGCACCTCAAACGGCATTCAAATCAGCGCTGG
>CAZHLZ010000027.1:0-2231 GCA_964532475.1 uncultured Chitinophaga sp. | reverse complement strand
TATTTAGACAAAGTAGAATTTGAAGGCTCAAGAGAAGAAGGCAGTAACGTTGATATTGAAAAGAAATTTAATGATCAGAATTTCACTTTTACTTCAAATAGCGTTTTGCCGATAAATATGGATATTCCAATAGGCTCTTATACAAATTCAACCTTAGAATTTAGATTCAGAACAGATGAAAATTCTGCATTTACACTAAATGGGAATGTTTTAAAAAATCTTCAAAATTATCCGTTGATTATTAATTTTAGTGATGATTTTGAAATTGAATTCGATGTCCAAGTTAATTCAGAACTAGAAAAAGATGAAAGCTATAATTTAATTAGTTCAATCAACTTAACATTACTTTTTCAACAGATTACAGAGGAAGAACTTAATTCTGGCGAACTAACTTCCATTGGAAGTGTCGATGTTTTTTTGATTGATCAAGAGACGAATTCAACGCTTTTTCAAAAAATCCAGAGTGCTTTTCAAAATTCATTTTCAGGAAAAATTCAATGAATGAAAAAGATGAATATGGAAGTTTAATAAAGTCTTGTATCGATTGGGAAAGATCGGGACAGGAGAAATTATATCGCATTTTTGCGAAAGATTTATTGAAAGTATGCTACATTTATGTGAAAGATAAAGATGAAGCTGCAGATATGTTACATGATGTTTTTATGCATATTTTCAAAAACATACAGAAATATCAAGGTCCAGGGAATTTAGGAGCTTGGCTTCGAAAAATAACGGTAAATTATTGTTTGCAAAACCTACGTTCAAATAAAAAGATTTCATTTTCAACACTCGATGAAAACCTAAACACTTCGATTTTAGAGGAAAATGAGGAGGAAGAAAAATACAATTTCACTTTTTCAACTGTACTTGATGAAATAAATTTATTACCTGAAAAAGCGGCCTTAGTGTTAAAACTTTATGCACTTGAGGGATGGTCCCATGCAGAGATAGCTGAAGAATTAGAAATTTCAGTTGGAACTTCCAAATCACAATTAAATTATGCAAGAACCATTTTAAAAAGTAAATTGAAATGAAGTCATCAAATAAAAATAACGAAAGTGAAGTTTTATTTGATAAAATTTCTGCTGAATTTGAGAATTGGAATCCTGATTTACCAGAAGATATTTGGGATAAAATCGCTGATTCACTAGTAATCGAAAAAGTATGGAATAAATTGGAGGACAATCTGATTATAGAAAAAGCTTGGCAAGACTTGAATGCTGAATTAATTCCATTTTCTAATAAACTTTCATTTAAACATATATTCGTATTACTTTTTGTTTTTATTTTTTCCGTATTCAAAACAAATGATTCCTTTGTTAAAGAGTCTACTTTTGAAGTTGCAACTAAACAAAATCAATCTTTAAGCAGTTCATTAGATTCAAAGGAAAATACGATTAGAGAAGATGAAAAACATCAAGTACAAAGAAAAGTTGTAAAACAAAATTGGAAAAACAGACAAACTAAAATTTCAGAAATTGTTTATATAACTGATTCAAATTCAAATGGATTAATAAAAAGTAAAGAAAATGATCACGTTTTTACGCAAGTAAATGAACTTAGATTCAATAAATTAAATTCAATGGATCAACAATTTCAGCAAACAGTCTTACCATTAGAATTAACAATTCCGGCAAAAAAGAATACAAATGTTAGATTTGGTTTTAAAGCAGAATTAAATTTGAGTAATATTAAGGATCGAAATAATAACGTTTTAGAATCATCACATGTACATTTAGGTTCAGCATACTCTCTTTTATTTGATTATAAAATTAAGAATCATGTAATAAAAAATGAATTCACTTACATGCAAGCAAAACAAAGTACTTTTGATTACGCAAATGGAAATTATGAAGCAATTGTACACAGTTTACATTCCATTCAATATAAGGTCTATTTCCTAAACAAAAAGGTTTTTAATAAATTTAGTTTAGATGGCGGTTTACAAATCTCTGCTCCAATTCTAAGTGTTTCTCGAAAGTCAAATATAATTGTCGGATTACCACGTTATGCATCGTTGTATTCAGGTTTATGTGCTGAAATAAACTACTCAATCAATGAACATTTTACACTTGGAATTAATTCATTTTATCAGAGAAAACTTACAAAACCACAAGTGGATATTAAGGATTTCTATTCGGTAGGGTCCCATTTGAAATTTTATTTTTGATTTTTTTCCAACCTTTCTATTTTTTTGTCATTATAGGAATATATAACAAATAAAATGGATA
>CAZHLZ010000026.1:0-19312 GCA_964532475.1 uncultured Chitinophaga sp. | reverse complement strand
GAGTGGCGTAAATTCTTTCACTTTTACAAAATGAAAAAAAAGTGGTAAAAATAGAAATACTATGATTCCAAATTGCAGAAATTTTATGTGTCGCTTTTCTCCCATTCCTTAGAATTTAAAATAAATAAATGGGTTGAAACTACTACCAAGAATTTCGGATAAACTTATGATAAATAGAAGGCAAGCAACAATTAATTTCAAGGATAAGGCAAAAAATATACTTTCCTCACAAATAAATTTCAGTGAAAATTTTCTCGTGATATGAAAGAATCCGAGTACACAAATCGTTACAGCTAATGCTAAATGGAAGAAGTAGTAAAAATGAAATGAGAAATCAGGCAATGCCTTAAATTCAAAGGCCAAAAGTATGCTTAACTGCTGAAATGCAATTGTAACATTTGGAGCTTGAAAAAACACCCATGCTATCAAGACAAGTACGAAGGTAAATGGAACAGCCAAAATCTTAATTTTTTCTAAATATTTTTCAAGGAAAAGTCGATCTAAAATCATCCAAAAACCATGAAAAAGTCCCCAAATAACAAATGTCCAATTATCTCCGTGCCAAAGTCCGCTCAAAAGAAAAACTAAAAAAAGATTGCGGTACACTTTCAACTTCGAAACTTTGTTTCCACCTAGCGGAATGTACAAGTAGTTTTTCATGAAATCACCCAAGGTAATGTGCCATTTTCTCCAAAACTGCGTAATCGAATAAGAAGTATAAGGACGATCAAAATTCTCAGGAAAAGTAAAACCAAGCATTTTACCTAAACCGATAGCCATATCGGAATAAGCAGAAAAATCGAAATAAATTTGAAAAGTATAACAGAGCATTCCAAGCCAAACTGAACTTGAACTTACGGTTTGACTAAATTCTGGATAAAGCATCATTTTCGCAAAAGCTCCTAAAACATTTGCAATCAATACTTTTTTTGACAATCCAATTGAAAATCGAATAAATCCTTGTAAAAATTGACTTGCATTTTCTGTTCGTGATTTCAACTGATCAACAATTGAATTGTACTTAACGATTGGTCCCGCAATTAATTGAGGAAAAAGAAAAATATACAATAAATAATTGTGTAATTCATGCTGCGATTCACATTCCTTTCGATAAACATCAACAATGTAAGTGATACTTTGAAAGGTGTAAAAAGATATTCCAATGGGGAGAACAATTTCCTTCCAAGATTTGAAATCTGCGCCTAAATACTCAAGGTTTTCAACGAAAAAATTAACGTATTTAAAATAAAAAAGCAGTGAAAGATTTAAATAGATCAACAAAAACAAATACATTTTTCGCTGTCTTTCAAGCTTTTTTTCCATCACTCCAACCAAATAAAAATTTGAGATTGAAGCTGCTAGAATGATTAAGCAAAAAATTGGTTCACCCCACGAATAAAAGAGTAAACTAGCGAGAAGTAAAAAATAATTTTTGAATTGTTTGGGCAAAAAGAAATAAATTCCAAGCACAATTGGAAGAAAATATACTAAAAATAGTGCGCTTGAAAAAACCATAGTATTTTCTTATTCAATGTGCCAATTCAAGACCCTCACGACTGCATTAATTTAGAAATGGAACTCTTGTTCTCAGTTTAACTTATCAAAAAGTTTACTTTTCTCTCAATTCCATTTCATCAACCAAATGTTTTGCATCCGAATAAATATCTATCACCCATAAAACATAACGAATATCAACAACAACATTTCTGCATCGAGTTGGATCGAACAAATAATCCGACATAGTACTTTCCCAAGTTCTGTCGAAATTTAGTCCCATCAAATAACCATTTTCATCAATTACTGGTGAGCCAGAATTTCCTCCTGTTGTGTGGTTAGATCCTGTAAAGCAAACCCATAATTCGCCATCTTGCGCGTATTTTCCATACTCCTTTTTTTCTGCCAATTCCACCATGCGAGGAAGCAATTCAAAATCAGGATTTCCAGTATTGTATTTTTGAACAATCCCTTTTAAGGTTGTATGTTCAGTATATTTCATTCCGTCTGTTGGTGCAGAACCTTCTAATTTTCCGTAAGTCACACGCAGGGTACTATTTGCATCGGCCCAATGTTTTGCATCTGGAAAAAGTTCATATTTACCTGCAACATAAGTTTTTAGTAAAGAATTCATTTTGCCATTAAATTCGCGGTATTTTGGAACAGTTTTGTTAATAAAATTAGAATTTACGAAAGTGTAGTAGGAATAACCTTTGTCTCCTTGAATTTTCTTAATGGATTTTGTAGAAAGGCTAGAAACAAACTTTAAATAACGTTCTTTATTTGTCAAAATTGATTTTGAATAAATTTCATTTGCTCTTTCATCCACTGAAAAGTCTGTCAATTTTGAATCCATATAACCAAGTTGTTTTCTAAATTCTTCGGTCAGAAGCACAAAGATTTTTTTGTCAACTGTTGCATCATAATCCTTAAAAAAAGCTTCTCCATTCTTTTTCAAACTAGCAATTTTGGTATCAATCTCTTTGTTTTCAACCCATTTATCGTAATTTTCAATCATATCATCAACCGCTCTTGCTAAATCAAAAAGTTCTGGTCCGACGTATAAATATTCGATATGTAATTGGTATTCGAAATCATATTTAGAATCACTTGCCACCAAATCATTCATTTGCTGAATCAAATTTCCATATTTTTTTTGGTATTTTTCATCTGTTGCTACTTTTTCAAGGTAGGATTTTTCGTAAGCTAATTTTTTATCAATGGCAGTAAGTTCTTTTAATCCTCCCACTTGTCCAATCCATTTTTTATATGCATTCGCAATGCTTGCTTGTTTAGCAGAATATTTAATTCTCACCTCGTCTGAATTTCGCATTGCCTGATCAATTACAGACAAAGAAAGTTCACGCATTTTTATGCGAGCAGGACGTTCTTTTTCAACAATGTATTTTAATTGACCTGAAACCAAATGCTGTTCTGTTGTACCGGGAAAACCATAAACCATTGTGAAATCTCCTTCTTTTCTGTTTTTAAATGAAATTGGTAAAAAGTGAATTGGTTTATAAGGAACGTTTTCAGTTGAATAAGCAGCTGGTTTATTGTCTTTACCTGCATAAATTCTAAAAACTGAAAAATCTCCCGTATGTCTTGGCCAAACCCAATTATCCGTGTCACCACCAAATTTTCCAATCGAGTTTGGAGGCGTTCCAACTAACCTTACGTCTAAAAAAACTTCCTTAACAATAATGTAGTAGTTATTTCCATAATTAAAAGCTTTAATTTCAGCTTCGTAATGATTTCCAACTTTTGCATCCTTCACCAATTGCTCCATGTTTTTTTTCATTTGAGCATTTTTAGTTGCAGCATCATCACTTTCAGAAACCCCGAAAAACATTTCTTTTGTCACGTCATCAATTCGCACCATGCGAGCGGCAGTTAAACCAGCATTTGCCAATTCTTCTTCCTTTGTTTTTGCCCAAAATCCATATTTTAGATAATCTTTTTGGAGCGATGAATGCGATTGAATTTGAGAATACCCACAATGGTGGTTTGTTAGCAGCAATGCTTGATTGGAAACTAATTCAGCCGTACAACCACCACCAAAATGAATAATTGCATCTTTTAAACTTGAATTATTAACACTATAGATTTGTTCCGCACTAAGTTTCATTCCTTTAGCTTGCATATCAGATTCAAACGCATTTAAAAGTGAAGGAATCAACATTCCCTCCTCCGCATAAGAAAAAAGTGTCGTTAAAAGGAGGAATAAACTCGCAAAGATATTTTTCATCATTATAAAATTTGGATTGCAAAGATAAGAAATCCTCATCAAATATTTTTTATTTGTGATAAAAGGCAATAAATTTGTAATTTTGGACTGTGAAATTTATAGAAATTGCTTTCAGATTAGGCGTTATTTTCGCCATTTTTGGATTTATTTGGGGTTTAATCCAACTACTTTTAAATGTAATTAGAGGATTACGCCCAAAATCTTTTATTGAGGAATATTCTCTCAAATTTGTACAATATTTTTTCTTAGTGGATGTCACTTTTCTATTTTGTGTAAGCAAACAAGACGATACACAACTGCTAATCAATGAATTAGTCTTATCTGGCTTTATATTGATTTTATATTTCGTAGGAAAATTGCAAAACAAACAACAACGCAATACTATCCTTCAATTATCTGGAGCGAGGATTTCTAACCTTATGCCACTTTTTAATTTGAAGGCAGAAATTGCGGCTATTTTATTCGGAATCACACTTTTTGTGCTCTTTTTCTTTTTCCCAATTTATGCAAGTAATCCAATCAGTAATTGGTTTTATGAAAGCATTATCAGCATCGAAAAAACGCCAATATTTGGTTTTATCTTCAAGGTAATAGGTTTTTTTGTCTTGCTTGGAATATTGATGAAAATTGTGAATGGAATCACATTTTTGATTTCTGGAAGACCGATTGCTAGTGTTAATACCGAATTTCACGCCGGCTCTGATAAAAAGGATGACTTTGATGATTTTGAGGAAATAAAATAGGAAAACCAGAAGCTACTTTAAATATCTTGTAATTAAATTTTCCCGCAGATTTCCGCAGAAAAAACTCGCAGATTTACCAATTTGATTGAAATTTAAGAGCAAGGGCAAAATCTCTTTGTGTTCTTCGTGGATACTTTGTGTCTTCGTTTTAAAAAACCTTCTTTCTCTCTTTTTCACCACTGAGATAGTAAGCATAAGAAAGAAACACCTACCTACTTTTCTCTCTTCTCTAAGTGGTGAAAGAAAAAGTTAGTATTTACTTCTAATTCAAACACTTTGCGTCCTTCGCGATAAGCCTTTCGTTACTTTGCGTTAAGTTTCAACTATGCTCTCAATTGTCCTATGATAAATATCTCAAAAAACCTTTTAACCTCAGTTCGATTATTAAAATTGGATTCAGACCGCTTAGAAACAATGAGTTACGAATAACACTTTTGAAGATTTATCGGGATAAATCAAGAAAGGGTTTTGAAGTAAATCGTTGTTTATCAGTGGGATAACAATATGCTTTGCATAAAAATCAGTTATTCAGCGTTGTTCAATCTCGATTTAGCCCGCTAAACCTTCGATTAAACGCCTTGACTAACAGTTTTTTATGTCAATCTGAATTTCAATTTTACAATCGAACTGAGGTTTTTAACATAAAATCAAACTTTTTTTAAAAATTTCCGTATATTAGACTTCACGAATAAAAAGGTATAATTGTTGTTTGTGTAATTGAAAATGAAACACTTATTACTTTTTCTGGGAACTTGGTTTATTTTTAGCTCTGTCATTTACAAACAAAGTGCACGGACAGTTTTTGCTGTTCAAGTAAATATGCAAACTAATTCTCAAATGTACACCCTATATGTTTTTACCGACAATGGACGGATTTTGAGCAATAAAAAATACCTTACAAAAGATGATTTTGTGAAATTTGCCAGCGGAAAATGGCCTAGTATCTACAATCCTCAGCGGAAAAACATGTTGCAAGAAAACAATATTCTATGCGGATTGATAAAAGATTCTATCACAAAAAAAGATGTTGTATACTGCTCTCCGCTCGATTCTCTCTGGAAATTGAGGTATTCCGATTATCCATACAATACAGGCAAAGAACGTGGATGGAGTTCTGAATTATACAAACCTTCAAGCAAACAAGCTATTTTTCTCAGAGATAATTATGGAGTGAAGGATATTGATTTTGAGTTTTTTATCGATACAAGTTTCTGGAAAATTCTCCGTGATGTACAAAATCCTGATTGGATAAAAATGTATCGTTCTTTGTGAGTTTTTTCTTGAGACTCAACTTTACTTTTTAAATTTTCGCTTGTAAATTCGTGATAAAGTGTAAAGAAGTAATACAATGGCTGAAAAAGAAAAAGACTGTCCAATGATGTCTCCAAATTTTGTGTAGAAGGTTTTATGTGAATTGCGTTTTAAATTTGCTTTCATGGATGTTTCTGTCCACCAAGTGCTTTTTTGCAAAATATCTCCACGTTGGTTAATGAAACATGAAGTTCCAGTATTCGCGGAGCGAGCGACACTTTTTCTGTTTTCAATGGCTCTCAAGCGCGCGAAAGACATGTGTTGCTTGTAACCTGGCGTATCTTTCCACCAACCATCGTTAGTAATGATGAAAATCAATTCTGCCCCCTTATTACATTGGTCAGAAATAAATTCTCCATAGATGGATTCATAACAAACGACAGGTGCAAAGTTGATTCCATTTCCGCGCATTACTTGCGATTGGTCTTCAATTCCTAAAGTTCCACTAGTTCCTCCATTGTTAATAGATAATTCCTCCAAAAATGGAAAAATATTTGAAAATGGAACTTTCTCAACCCCCAAAACTAACTTCGATTTATGTGCAAAAGTAGGGTGATCATACTCGTCAATTAATAAAGAGGAATTGTAATATTCTTCGTAACCTGGTCCACCGTAGATTTTTTTGGAAGCACGCGAATTTTTAGATTTAAAATATTTTTTCGTGGATGCACCAATCAACAAAGAAGGTCCATTCCATTGTGCTTTTCGCTCAATTAAATAATGATAATAAATAATGCGTTGAATCTCATCTTCATAAAAAGAAAAGGGTAATGCGGTTTCAGGCGCAAGCACAAAATCAGTGTTTTTAGTAATATGTTTATCTGCTAAATCGCATATTTTGTTCAATTGATCGTTCACACTGCCCGAAAACTTTTCATTATACGGATCAATGTTTGGTTGTGTAATTACAATTTCCGTATTTTTTCCTTTGTCTTCATAAATAGCATATTGAATCAAGGAAAAAGTAATTGGGAAAATAAGTGATAATGCCAATAAAGAAAACAGTAATTTTTGACTAGTCCAAGATTTGTGTTTCAATAATTTATTTCGCAAAATTGAAAATGCCAACAGGTTGGTTATTAAAATCCAGGCAGTTCCACCTAAAACTCCAGAAAATGAATACCATTGTACCAAGTTAGGTGTGGACGCAAAAACATTTCCTAAATTCAGCCAAGGCCAAGAAAGTTCCCAGTGATAATGCAAATATTCAAATGCAACCCAAAAAACAACTAAAGCAATATTTCCTTCTCGTCTCCCAATGTACTTTTTCGCTAAGTGAAATAACTGAAAAACCAATGCCATGATCAGAGAATTCAGAACAAAGGCAAAAATTGCACCTCCAGGACTTGCATTCCAAATCCACCATGTCGTGCCAACATTGTAAAGAAAGAAAATAATGTAAGCATGAATAAAAACCTTGGAAGATCTGTATTTATTGTAATATATGTTTTCTTCAATAAAAAGTAAGGGAATCCAAGCAAAAAGCATTAATAAGGACAAACTTCCTGTAAATGGGAAGGATAAGACCATTAAAATTCCTCCAATAAGTGAGAATAAATATCTTTTTTTTCGATCTAATTGAAACACTTTTTACTTTTTATTGAATATTTTAGGTAAAAATAATATGAATTATTGAAAAATTGATGATTCAATGATTTTTTAATTCATGTTTTTGCTTTTAAGAAAGATTTATTGCTCCATTCAAAAACAAAATTGTAGAATTAATAAGGCAAGTTTTTACAAAATAAAAGTAATAAAGCAAAATTCTTAAAGAAAGAATGGATATTATTTTTTATATTCTTTTAATAGTGTTTCGAAAATAACATATTGTATATTAGATGTTTATGCGCTAATTTTACTCCATTTACTGGTTTAAGAATTGTAAATGTATGTTAAAATAATAAATTTTTTAGTACTATGTATTGCATAATACAATGTTTTATACATATCTTTGCAATGTCAATAGTGATAAAAGTAAAAACAAAATTGTCATGAGTTTAGAAAATACACAGGCTCAAATGCGAAAAGGAATTTTGGAATATTGCATTTTGTCGATTTTAAATCAGCAAGAAGCATATCCATCCGAAATTCTCGAAAAGCTAAAAGAAGCCAAACTGATTGTGGTAGAGGGAACACTTTATCCGCTCTTAACAAGACTAAAAAATATGGAATTATTAAGTTACCGCTGGGAGGAATCACAATCTGGTCCACCGAGAAAATATTATTCCATCACAAAAATGGGAAAAGCATTTTTAGAAGAATTGGCCACAACTTGGTCTGATTTAAATTATGCGGTACAAAAAATTACTAATCTTAAATAACTAGAACTTATGAAAAAGACAGTTTCCATAAATATTAAAGGATTAAATTTCATGATTGAAGAAGATGCTTACGAACTTTTGTATGCATATATGAATCGTTTGGAAAAAAATCTACAAGGACAAAAAGGTTCAAAGGACATCATCGAAGACATCGAACTTCGAATTGCCGAATTGTGTCAAGAAAAACTTTCTGATAAAAAACAAGTAATTGAAAAAGAAGATATTGATTCAATTTTAGCAACACTTGGTCGACCTGAAGATTACATCGAGGATGATGGTGAAAATACAGAACAAAAATTTGCCAATTTTGAACAAGCAAGCGACAAACAAAAGCATTTTTACAGAGACATTGACCATGCTAAAATAGCTGGAATTTGCGCAGGTTTATCGAATTACTTCCACATTGATGTAATGCTAATCAGAATTCTATTTCTAATCTTTCTTTTCATCGGAGGATTTGGAATTCCATTGTACATCATCCTTTGGATTGTTATTCCAAAAACTTCTTCCACTATAGATCGACTAAAAATGCAAGGAAAACCTATTACGGTTGACAATGTCAAAGAAGAGATTGAGCAAGCTGCACAACGTATCAATTCTAGTTCGCGTTCCTTTGCTGATCGTTTACGCAGTGATTCCGACTATTCAAAAAGATTCAGTAGAATCGGGAGAATTTTATCGTCTGTCATCGGTTTTGCCCTGATTGGAACTGGATTATTTTTCTTGGTTGTTTTCCTAATATTATTTTTTGGAGGTTTACGTTTCATTCCAATCATTTCAGAATCTGGAGCATATTTGTCTGCGAATCAAATTGGTGAACTTCTACTAAGCGATCCGAATGACGTATTTTATGCTTGGTTTGGAATTTTCTTAACTGCATTTTCTGTCATCATATTCTTAATTTCAAACGGAACATTTATCTTCATGCGCATCAAATCAAAATGGGTAAAAATTTCATCCTTGTCACTGATTGGATTTGGAATAATTGGTTCTGCAATTTGTATTAACTTAGGAATCAAAACGGGACGTGATGTAGCCATTGAAGCCGAAATTGAAAAAGAAGTTGCCACTTCTAGCCTTTCTGAATTGCAAATTGAAGTGTTAACTAAAAAAACAGTTGATTTAGAAGGTTTTGTTGAAAAAAATACGCGAAATAATCGCTTTGAGAATCCAATTATGGTCAATGGGAATACGCTTATTGCATCAGGTATTGAGTTGATTTACAAGGAATCAAAAGACAGCTTGTTTCATGTATATCAAAACTTAAGTGCCAATTCGTATTCTTATGAAAGAGCCCTGAAGAAGGCAAAAAATATTCGACACGAAATCAAAATGGATTCAACTAAGTTATTAATTAGTCCAGAGTTTTCGTTTTCGAAATCTGAAAAGATTAGAACTCAAAAAGTAAGTATCATTATTGAAATACCAAAGAATAAAATTGCTCGCTTTGGTAATGAAATTATTCGTTTAGAAAAAATGGAGGAGGAAGAGGAAAACGAAAAATGGGGTTATTTAAACAAAGGTGGCAATTACGAAACTTGGGATTAATTGAATTACTTCTCCTGTAACAAAAATTGATTAATAAAAACAAGCACCACATGACTTTTGTTTTGTGGTGTTTTTTTGTTTTATGAAGGTAAGAAAAACTATTTAACTCTTAATTTCTGACCCACATTAATTTTATCTGGTTTCACTCCAGGATTCAATTTTTGAAGTTGTTGGGTCGTTAAACCATGCTTTTGTGCGATACGATTAAATAAATCTCCCGACTTAATCGTATAATATTTTTTTTGCGGGGCAACTACCTTTTCTTTAATTTCTTCAGCTGCAATCTTGTTTTCATTTAAAACCATTCCAGGTTTAGAAATTTTTAATTTAGTGACAATTAATAGTTTTTGATCAATACTTAACCAATTGTCCTTCAAATTATTCCACTTTATAATATCCTCCGCCTTCACATTAAATTTTTGTGCAATAACTTCAATGTTTTCGTTTCGTTGAACAGTATGATATACCGTAACAATGGAATCATAATAAATTAATCCCATGATGGAATCAGCAGAACTAACAACTTGATTTTCAATTTCCAATTCTTGAGTTGAAGTCGGAATTTTTAAAATTTTACCAACTGTAACTTTAGTTGAACGCAAATTATTTAATTCCATTATCTCACTCGCCTTTACCTTATATTTTTTCGAAATTAAGGTCAACGTTTCACCTTTTCTCACTTTATGATTGGTGTAATCCTTTGCAGTTGTAGTTTCCTCAGTAACAGCTGAATTTTCTGAGATTTGATTGCTAACTTGCAGATTTTTTTCTACAATTGGTGCTCCTCCTGTGCCATAAAGTTTCTTTTCCAAGGCATACAATGAATCTTCCAAAGATACAAGTTTTCCAATTTTTGTTAATGGTCCACTAATACATTGATTTGGAATCGTAAGTGGAATATATGTGCGCTTATAAATTGGATTCAACAATTTTATTTCATCTAATTCCCATCCGCTAATTCGTTCAATTGTTTCCATGTGAACTCCCTTGGTCAAACACATTGTATCTAATTGAGAATAATGAATTTTTGCCTCCATGGGAATTAAATTATTTTCCGCATGATAAGTCATCAAATAGGCCGCTGCAATAAAATTTGGGACATAGCCTTGGGTTTCTTTGTGCAAAAAAGGACGAATTTCCCAATAAGTTCTTTTACCTCCAGAACGACGAATGGCTTTATTAATATTTCCCGGACCAGCATTGTAAGCAGCAAGTGCCAAATTCCAATCACCGTAAATATTGAATAATTTTTTCAAATAACGACAAGCTGCATCAGTAGACTTATAAGGATCCATGCGTTCATCGAACCAAGAATTTTCATTCAAACCATACATCTTACCTGTTCCATACATAAACTGCCACAATCCTAAGGCTCCAGCAGGAGATTTTACTTGCGGACGCAATCCACTTTCAATCACAGATAAAAAACGCAAATCTAAAGGCAAATCATGACGCGCTAAAGCCTCTTCGTACATATCGAAATACAGCTTAGAACGCCCTAAGGCTATACGAATAAAACTTCTGCGTTTACTTGCAAAAAATTTGATAACAGATATGGTTGAAGGGTTACAATCTAAATGAAAAGGAGACATTTCGTTCATCTTTTCCAAACGCTCGCAAATCACTTCATCGCTCACATCAGGAATTTCATTTGGTTCAAATTCTAACGCATTAATGATTGAATCATAATTTGATTGATTGGCATATTCTGCATAAAAACTCTCTAAGGAATTTTCAATCACTTTTAAAAATGCTTCACTTGTTAACGAATCTTTTACAACAGGTTTTGGTTTTCTGTTTTGTGCATAAACAGTCGATATTCCTATAAAAAGTAAAATGATTGTAACACGAAAATAAAGCATAAGGAGTTTTTTAGTTTGAATTTAATTTCTCCACATACGCAGAAAAATCAAATAGTTCTTTTTCGGCAAAGGCTTTTCCCATAATTTGTAAACCGAAGGGCATTTTATTTTCAGTTTCTCCAAAAGGAACTGATATAGCTGGATTTCCAGTCAAATTTGCATGAACCGTAAAAATATCCTGCAAATACATTTGAATTGGATCTTTCACTGAGTTTAATTCGAAAGCAGAACTTGGGGTTGTTGGCATCAAAATTAAATCAAAATTTTGGAAAATTTCCTTCGTTTTATTTTGTAAAACCCTTCTAACCTGCTGAGCTTTTGTATAGTAAGCATCGTAATAACCATGAGAAAGTACAAATGTACCTGCCATAATTCTACGTTTTACTTCTAAACCAAAACCTTCTGAACGAGATTTTTTATACGTTTGTTCAACTCCAACAGCATCTTGAGCACGATAACCATAATGAACGCCATCAAAACGAGATAAATTTGAAGAAGCTTCCGCTGTTGTTAGCACATAATAAGCAGGAACCATATAATCTAAATATGGAAATGATACTGCTTCAACTGTGTGCCCTTCACTTTTTAACTTTTCAAATAACACATCAAATTTTGCCTTAATTGACGGGTCCAATCCATCACTTTCATAGGCTTCTTTGATGTAGGCAATTTTTTTGGCTTCAATACTTGGATTTGGAAAATAACTTGAATGTGGAACAGAAGAACTTGTACTATCCATTTCATCTTTTCCAGCCATGATTTCGAGTACCAAAGCATTGTCTTCAACTGAATTTGAAAAAACACCGATTTGGTCAAACGAAGAAGCATAAGCAATTAAGCCATAACGACTTACTCTACCATAAGTTGGTTTACTACCAATAATCCCAGTAAAGGATGCTGGTTGACGAATGGAACCTCCTGTATCACTACCCAAAGAAACAGTACATAATTTTGCAGCAACTACTGCCGCTGATCCACCTGACGAACCACCAGGAACTGTTTTTTTATTCAAAGGGTTTTTTACAGGCCCATAAGCTGAATTTTCATTCGAACCTCCCATTGCAAATTCATCGCAATTGGTGCGTCCAATGATAATCACATCTTCGTCTATCAAACGTTGAAGCGCTGTAGCTGTGTATAAGGATTCAAAACCCTCCAAAATTTTTGAGGAGGCAGAAACCTTATGATTTTTGTAACAAATATTATCTTTAATAGCTAAAACCATTCCTGCTAATTTACCAGCAGTACCATTTTTTAACTTTTCATCAACTAAAATTGCTTGTTCTTTAGCAGAATGAGTAAAGACCTCTAAATAAGCATTTAGGTCTTTATTTTTTTCTATTTCATCAAGATATGCTTCGAGTATGCCCAAAACAGTAACACCTGAAGAAAGTGCATTTTTTACTTCAGCAAAAGTTGAATACATAAATTTGAATTATTTTTTTTCTTCTGTAGATACCTCAGTGCTTGTTTCTGCTGAAGTTTCTCCTTTAGAAGCGTCTTTAAATTCTTTTACTCCTTTTCCTAAACCTTTCATTAATTCTGGAATTTTTTTCCCACCGAACAATAAAACGACAATTGCTAAAATTAAAACAATTTGCCAAGGACCCATCATACCTAAAATCATCATGATACTAAATTTTGCACAAAGGTACTGAATTTTATTTACTAAGAAAAATCTGAGAAAAAAATCATTTGTTAAATTTCCGAATTTCAAAAAAATTAATAACTTTGTGTTTCTAAAACTATGTCAAAACAAAAAAAAATAGCGGTTATCGGAGGCGGAAGTTGGGCAACTGCTTTAGTAAAAATCCTTGGAAACAATTTAGATAATGTAAAATGGTGGATGCGTTCTGAAGATGCTGTAAATCACATTACAAAATTCAAACACAATCCAAAATACCTCCAATCTGTTGAATTTGACCCAAGTAAATTAACTATATCAACAAATTTAGTTGAAATCATCACAGATGCAGACATTGTAATAATTGCTACACCTTCGGCATTTTTATTTCAATTATTTGAAAATATTGACAAAAAACTATTTGAAGGAAAAGTTGTTTTTTCAGCTGTGAAAGGAATTATCCCTGAATACAATGCAATTCCAGCACGTTTTATTCATAAAACCTTAGGAACACCTTACAGTAAAATTGGAATCATTTGTGGACCTTGTCATGCAGAAGAAGTTGCCTTAGAGCGTCTTTCTTACCTAACTATTGCTTGTCAAGACGATCGCGTTGCTCAAAACATGGCAGATACCTTGGCTTGTAGATACATTAAAACAACCATTTCCGATGATTTATTTGGAACGGAACTTTCTGCTGTATTGAAAAATGTGTATGCAATTGCTTCTGGAATTTGTGCAGGATTAGGTTATGGTGATAATTTTCAATCCGTATTGATTGCAAATGCCATTCAAGAAATTGAAAACTTTATCGATGAAGTAAGCCCCATTCACAGAGACGTGAAATCCAGTGCTTATTTAGGAGATTTATTGGTCACAGCTTATTCCAAATTCTCAAGAAATAGAACATTTGGTTTTATGATTGGAAAGGGTTATTCCGTAAAAACTGCTCAATTAGAAATGGAAATGGTTGCTGAAGGCTATTACGCAGTGAAATGTGTGATGGAAATCAACAAAAAGTTTCAAGTTGAAATTCCTATTGTTGAAGCCGTTTACAATATTATCTACGAAAAAATTTCGCCAGTTATTGAAATGCGAATTTTGACAGATAAATTAGTTTAATCTAAAATTATCTTCTAAAGTTTTTCATTATAAAATTATTTTAGTAATTTAGCATGAATGAAGTATTAAATCTTCACTATAAATAAGTACATTACATTAAAAAACTATGAAAAAACTAAGTACTATTCTATTACTTTTTTTATTTCTCGATGGAGCATTTACTCAAACAATAGTTAGGAGTAGTATTAATTCTTTAGGGAACAACAGTAACAAAAATAATGGAATTGTAGTATCTCATTCTGCAGGGCAAGCATCTGTAAACCAATCCCACGAACAGCTGGATTTCTACTTTTGCCCTGGATTCCAACAAGGATTTAATGCAAATAGGCAAGAGAAAATACAAGACTTTTCCCTTTTTCCTAATCCGGCATCAAAAAGTTTCAACATTCATTCAACTTCAGAAAATAATTTTTCGTATTATATTGTTGATCAAACAGGTAAAGTCATTCAAAAAGAAACCGTTAATAATTTATATTACAAAGAGGTACAGGTTACAGATTTTGCAGCAGGATTATATCAATTATTTATTTTCGGTGTTGACTTCAAATTTTCATTCAAACTTTTTATTGATTAATATTTATGAGAAAATTATCACTTTTAGTATTTTTTTCCTGTTTGTTTTTATCAGCATTTTCGCAGAATAAAGCAATTTCTCTTGCAGGTGGATTTAATAGCTCAAATTTTATTTTCAAAGACTCAGAGGGTAAGAAAAGTAAAAATTTAGAATTTAATAGAGGTTTAAATCTCTATTTGGGTTTTGTTGTTGACCTTAAAAATAGTCATATATTTAGAACAGAAATCAACTATTTAGAGGCAGGATCCAAATCAACCATAGGTAATTCACTTGTTTCCTGGAGGCTGAATTATCTTGGATTAAATTTTAATTATCTTCTTCCTATTTTTGATAAAAATGAATTTTCTATTTATGCAGGACCAGGATTTGGTTATTACCAGCTTTTAAAAGCAAATCAACAAGAAGGTCAAAACAGATATGATTTAATAGAAAAAAATTCTTTTGTAAAATCTTTAAATTTAAGTTCTTTGGTTCTAAATGCATCCTACAGTGTTAATAAAAATCTTTCTCTTTTTGTCGATTCACGAATCTCTTATGGACTAAATCAAATTGAAAATGAAGCAAATCCTAATTACATAAATCAAAAAACAAATTTGATATGTTTATCATTAAGTGCTGGCTTAAAATTAAAAACAAAATCTACATTCTGATGAAAAATTTATACATGTTTCTCCTTGCCTTTATTTTTAATTTTACAACTTTATTGGCACAAGAGGCTCCTCCTCAAGGAATCAATTATCAAGCAGTAATCTACAGTGATAATGGATTCCAAAATCCTGGACTTGACCTTAGTGGTGTTCCGTTATCTAATTCTGATATTCAAATTCGCTTTACTATTATTAGTGGAACAATTAATGGATCTGAAGTTTACAAAGAGACTCACCTTACAAAAACTGATGATTATGGAGTTATTAATTTAATTATTGGATTTGGAGTAAAGCTAAGCACCTTGAATTTCGACCAAATTAATTGGGGAGCAGGATCTCATTTTTTAAAGGTTGAAATTGACAAAAATGGAGGAACGAACTTCATAAATATGGGAACGCAGCAATTTATGAGTGTTCCTTATGCCCTTTATTGCAACGTATCAAATACAGCAGGAAATGGAATCAATTCGATAACTGGAAATCCGGACGGAACATTAACTTTTAATTTTGTCGACGGCTCTAATATTACCTCTCCTGTGGTTAGTGGAACTGGGGCAGATCAACAGACTTTGAGCATTAACGGTAATTCCTTATCCATTAGTAATGGTAATTCTATTACACTTCCATCAGCAACGGGTGGAGGCACTTTAAATGATGCTTATAACTTCGGAGGGGCAGGAATAGGTAGAACTATCGATGCGAATGCAGGCTCTGTTCAAATTAATAATTTAGGAACTATTGGATTAGAAATTAATTCAAGCATTGCCAATTCAACAGGTTTATTATCAACTGTTTCAACTACAGGTGTAGGTATAAGAGTTGAAAGCACAAACTCTAGCAATAGTTTTGCCGCTATACAATCAAATACAAATAGTAATTCAAACACCAATAGCGCCATACTGGGTAACAATTCAGGTGCTGGTTATGGTCTTGCCGGACAAATTCCTGCAAATGCCTCTGGAACGGCTGCTGTCTTCGGTAACAACCTAAGAACAAATGGTGGAAGTGGAGTTAACGGAATTGGATTTAATGGATTGGTTGGAACTTCAACAAATGGGAATGGTTTTGGAGTTTATGGAGTAAATAATGGACTTAACGGAGACAGAATTGGAACCTATGGTCTGGGTTTTCACGGAATTTACGGACAAACTACAGATGTAAACAATGGTTGGTCAGGTTATTTCACTGCTGATATTGGTGTTGATGGTACAGGTTATTCGATGGGAGGCTGGCTAAACCTTTCAGACAAACGCCTTAAATCAGAAATAAAACCAATAACTAATGCATTAAGCGATTTAAAAAAATTGACAGGTTATCATTACCGTTTAAATACAAAATCCAAAGCTTTAGACGGTACAACCCTGTCAAAAAGTTCCTACCAGTATGGAATTATTGCTCAAGATTTAGAAAAAATATACCCTGAAATGGTGCAAGAAAAAACTATTTTTTCAAACATAGGTGACGATACCTTGTATAAAACCGTTGATTATATGCAGCTTGCTCCGGTACTAATTGAGGCTTTAAAGGAACTTACAACAGAAGTTGAATTACTAAAATTAGAGTTAGAAAAATTAAAATCGGAAAAAACGAAACCCTAAATCAAAGATTGATATCTATTAATATTGATCTCTTCACTTAATTCTGTCCCATCTGCGAGAAATGAAATAAATTCTTCTGCCAACTTTGGACTAATTAAATATCCTTTTGCACCCAAACCATTAAAAATATATAAATTTTTATAAGTAGGATGTTGCCCAACAAGCGGCCTTCGATCTAAAACTGTTGGTCTAACACCAGCTTCATGATTAATAATTTTTCCACCAGTTTTTATTAGATTTGAATAATATTGAAACAATTTCTCTTTTGCCTCAACGCTCAATTCTACATTTGGACTATTCCAAGCATAGGTTGCACCAACTTTAAACTCACTATTACCTATTGGCAAAACAAAACATTTATAATTATAAGATTCGCTTTCCGATAAATTTTCATTTTTAATGGTCAACAATTCACCTTTTGTGGCCTGCAAAGGAAGGTAGGAAAAGTATGGATTTTCTAAACCATGATAACCTTGAGCAAATATTATTTGACTATACTCCCTTCCTTTGTATTCGCAATTATTAATATTAATTTGCGAATAATCAAACGTGTCCTGAATTAATCTTCCTTCCTTTTGCAATTTGTGGTGAAATTTATCAACTAAAACCTTAGTATCAATCCAATAAGATTTTTTTACAACTCCAGTGCCGAAGGCATGATTGATAGTGTCATTGTTTAAATCATCGGTATCAATTTCTTTTAGAAAAACTTGATGACTTTTCTCACCTAATTTTTTAGTCCACAAATCAATCTCCTGTTGATGCGCAAATGCTCTTCGGATGGGAATTTTATGAATCAAGCAGCAAGAAAACTCGTTTTCTAATTCCTCATAAAAACTTAAAGCCTTGGGAAGTAAATCTTCAATTCTCCAACTCAGAGCCATTCTTCGAAACACAACAGGATTTATGATTCCTGCAGCAATTCTTGAACTGTGATTTATCCCACTATCGAGCACAAAAAAGTCTATTTTTCGAAGTAACAATTCTTGAGCTAATGTAATTCCAGCTATACCAGCTCCAACAATCAAAATAGGTTTTTCTTTCATCACCATTGAAATTTACAAAATTCTATCTTCCGCAAAGGTACATTTTTTAAAACATCAAAATACCTTCAACAAAATTGAATATCTCTATATAAGAATTAAAAAATCATAAATATTACTAAAAAAAAATTTCTACCTAATATTTATTATCTTTAACTCTTAAAAAATGGAATATGACAAATGAAAAAGAAACAAGTGCATTAAATGGATTTCTAATCCTTTTGCTATTCTTCGCTGGAATTGGAGGCTTAGTATTTATGGTGAAGTACATAAACCATCCTTGGCCCATAAGTTTAGTTCTTCCATTGATTTTTATTTTACCAGGCTTGACCGTGGTAAACCCGAATCAATCTACAGTTTTAACTTTGTTTGGAAAATATAAAGGAACAATAAAATCTAATGGCTTTTTTGCAATTAATCCCTTTATGACCAAGAAAAAAATCTCACTTCGTGCTAGAAACTTTGATAGTTCACAAATCAAGGTAAATGATAAACTTGGAAATCCAATTATGATTGGTGTAGTTTTGGTTTGGCGGGTGAAAGACACATTTAAAGCGACATTTGAGGTGGATAATTACGAGAATTTTGTAAAAATTCAAAGTGAATCTGCTATCCGTAAATTAGCAGGAATGTATCCTTACGACAATTTAGACCATGAAGATCAAATTTCTTTAAGATCTGGCGGAGAAGAAGTCAACCATCAATTGGAAGAAGAACTGCGCGAACGCCTTGAAATTGCAGGCATTGAGGTTTTGGAAGCTAGGATAAGTAATTTAGCCTATTCAGCCGAAATTGCAAGTGTTATGCTTCAACGTCAACAAGCACTGGCAGTGGTTTCTGCAAGACAAAAAATTGTTGAAGGTGCGGTTGGAATGGTTGAAACCACATTACAACAATTAGCAGAAAAAAACATTGTTGAATTAGATACAACTCAAAAGGCAGCTTTAGTGAGTAATTTGATGGTAGTTCTGTGTTCTGATAAGGCAACTACGCCCATTGTAAATGCAGGAACTTAATGTGTTTAGCTAAAAATGAGATGCAGTAATGATTATTTCATCGTTTGTAATTTATTTTTGATTCAGTCTTCACCGAAAATTTAATAATTTCTTAATATACATCTAGTTTTAACCCGAAAAATTCATAAAAAAGTATAAATAATTGGGCTAAAATGCTTACC
>CAZHLZ010000025.1:0-19729 GCA_964532475.1 uncultured Chitinophaga sp. | reverse complement strand
TGAATGAAAGTTTTGAGAAACAAATAGGACTAGCCTTTTTGCTTACTTTTTTGGCGATGAAAAAAGTAAGAAAGTATTTATTTAGATAATAGAAATATAGTCCTTGGATGCGAATTAAACTTTTTACCTTAAAAACCAAATGCAACTTGAATTTGATTAAACATTGAAGTGTTAACTTCTTTCCAAAACGCAAGTTAAATCCTCAACAAATTCAACTAAATTTGTAAATTAAAATTGTTTCCTCACTAAAGTTTTAAAAGAATTCATGTTTGCACGTTTTTTCCTCCTAATGCTCAGTTTCATCAGTTTAGCATGGATAATTTTTATCGGTTACGATTTATTAGATCAAAAAGATAATGTTTCACCACAGCATATTTTTTCAGAAATCGATGGAGAAATTCTAATTATCAATCGTTCGTCAGAAGTACATATCGATGAATTAAATTACACCTTAAATTCTGAATTCAAAGAATTATTTTCTCAACTATTACAAAATGTTTATGCAAGTGAACGCATTTATATTTCAGAAAAAAGACCGCTAATCATCATTGAAACTCCGAATATTTGGACAAAACATAGCGTTCAGAAATATTTTGAAACCAAGGGAATAAAAATCCCTCTTCCCGAAAAAAACAAATTTCAAATTCAATCAAATCTGACTTGTTTTTACAAAAAAAACCATTTGTTGATTACCAAAAACAGTTCTTATCAATGGCACAAGGAAATTGAATGGCCGCTTTGGGACAATAAAGCAAGTGCAAGTATCATTCATTTGAGTCACCCCTTAAAATCAACAAATATCTACTTTAAGGGAAATGGAACGATTTCTTATCAAACAAAATATGGTCCAAAGGTTGAAACAAAAAAAATAGATGACGCTGATTTATTTTCTCAATTTTTACCCGCAAATTGCGATGAATACCACTTTCTGGAAAAAGAATATGCGGTAAATACAAATCTCTTGAATACGGAAAGTCCTTTGTATCAGTGGATGGAAGATGGAATGGTCCTATTTTCCTACCAAGGTGTAAAATGCATTTTAAGCGATTACAACAAATCAATTGACCCCATAAATATTTTGAGAAATGATCAAGATAGTGAGGCAGAAACTGAACTGACAAATAAATTTAAAGGGATCAATTTATTAAAATCTTTTCCAAAAAACTCAAATTCTGGTTTTTACATTGGAAAATTGGCGGACAAAGTAATCTTATCAGAGAAAAAAGAAACTCTTGAAAAAGTAATTGCTGAATATCAATTGGGAAACACCTTGGCGTTGGATCAAGAAAAATTCAAAGCGATTTTTGATAAGATGCCAAAAAAAGTTTCCGAAAGAAATTTAAACGCTGGCAAAACGTATAGTTTGACTTCTTATAAAAATCTGCTTATAAAAACTCAGATTTATAGCACAGAGAATGAAGATGAAACGAAGGAAATTCGAAAAGAAGTAAAAACTAACAACTCTTTTGTTTTCGCATCAAAATTGAAACTTTTCCTAGGTAATTCGACCTTATTATATGCAATAAGTGCTGACAATGAAATTATTGCAATTTCAAACAAAAAACAAATTTGGAAACAAAAATTAGAGGGTGAAATTATCGGGAATCCAAAGTTAATTGATATTTACGAGAATGGAAACCTGCAATTGCTCTTGAATACAAGTGAAAAAGTGTATTTATTTTCTGCTGATGGTTCAAAGGTTAATGAATTCCCACTTGCCGTGAAAGCTTCTAATACAGTTTCATTTTATAGATGGAATAATAAAGCGAATTTTTTACTCGTGAACACAAACAATGAACTGCTGCAAATTGATCAAAATGGAAGAATTGTTCGGAAACTAAAACTCAATTTTTCGGAAATAAAAAATGAAATTGATGTATTCAAAAATGGTAAAATCCTCACAGCAATTGTAAGTGGTGAATCTAAAAGTCAACATGTTGATTTGGACAGAAACAAAGTATTAAAACTAAGTGTAATTCTTCCAAAAGAACGATTACAACTCAAAACTAGTTCGTCTTTTGCGTATTTTGAAGTGAAAAATAATCAAGTTGTAAGAACAGATTTGAATGGAAACAAAAAAACGATTTACGCTGGTAAAGAAATCAAAAACCTTAAGAAATTATACAAAGGCAAACAGCAAATTCTTTGTTTTCAAGATAAAAATACAGTGATCATCATCAACGAAGAAGGAAATCTTTCGCAAAAAGTTAGTACAAAAACGGATGAAATTGAAGACTTTGACGTAATCACAGCTTCCAATGGAACAACGTACTTGGCGATAATTGATGGAATTGAAAACAATATTTTTATCTACAACTCTTCAGGAGCCTTGCTGAGCGAAAAATCGTTTGAGGGAAAAGCTTCCGTTAAGTTAAGCGATGAACAAGGGAAATTGACTTTAAGTACTTTAATCGAGGGTTACATCGTACAATACTACGATATTTTGTCGCCAGAAAAATAATGCTAAATCGAAAAATCGTTAAATAAATAACATTTTACGGATTTGTCATGAAATCTTAACATCCTCTTAAAAGATTTTATAATTTTGCACCCAAATTAAAATAAGATTTTACAATGAAAGATTTACTTCACAAGTTTGAACATAAAAGACCAGAAATCGTTTTTGAGTGGAAGGATGCAGAAACCGAAGCAGAAGGTTGGGTTGTAATAAACTCCTTACGTGGTGGTGCTGCCGGTGGTGGAACTCGTATGCGAATTGGTTTGGACAAACGAGAAGTAGAATCTTTGGCAAAAACGATGGAAGTAAAATTCACCGTTGCAGGACCTGCAATTGGAGGAGCAAAATCTGGAATTAATTTTGACCCAAAAGATCCAAGAAAAGAAGGCGTTTTGAGAAGATGGTACGCAGCTGTGACACCATTATTAAAACATTATTATGGAACTGGAGGTGACTTAAATGTGGATGAAATTCATGAAGTTATTCCAATCACAGAAGATTGTGGCGTTTGGCATCCGCAGGAAGGTGTTTTTAACGGACATTTTCAACCAAAAGAAGCACAAAAAATTCATAGAATTGGTCAATTACGTCAAGGAGTTTTGAAAGTAATTGAAGACGAAAAATATACGCCAGATTTAGCAAAAAAATATGTAGTTGCTGACATGGTTACAGGATATGGAGTTTCTGAATCAATTAGACATTATTACAACACTTGGGGCGGAAATCTTTCAGGAAAAAAAGTAATTGTGCAAGGTTGGGGGAATGTTGGTTCTGCTGCAGCATATTACTTAGCTCAAGAGGGAGCAAAAATTGTTGGAATCATTGATAGAGTTGGTGGATTAATCAATGAAGATGGTTTTAGCTTGGAAGAAGTTAGAAATTTATTTCTGAATAAAAATGGAAATGAATTATCTCATCCTAACATGTTAAGTTTTGACGAAATTCACGCTAAAATTTGGGATATAAAAGCGGATGTTTTTATTCCATGTGCGGCTTCCAGATTAATCACTCAAAATCAATTGGAACGAATGATTGCTGCTGGAATTGAAGTGATATCTTCAGGAGCAAATGTACCTTTCGCTGATCCAGAAATTTTCTTTGGTCCAATTGCAGAATATGCAGACAAACACATCGCAATTATTCCAGATTTCATTTCAAACTGTGGAATGGCACGTGTTTTTGCTTATTTGATGAGCTCTGATTTAAAAAACATTACTGACGAAGGAATATTTGCAGACACAAGCGATACAATTCGAATTGCCTTAGAAAAAACGCATAAAATCAATTCAAATAAAGCTGGAATTGCAAAAACTGCTTTTGAAATTGCGTTGAGTCAATTGGTGTAGTTCTTTTTGCTAAAAACTTTTTTTATTGCATTTATTTGAATTCTATTTCGGAATGAATTCTGTTTTCTGCGTTTACATTGGTTTTATTCCATAGCTCATCGATTTAAGGACTTTTAACACTTAAAAACTTGCACATATTTTATAATTGGTTAAATTTGGCTTAAATTCATTTTTATGTCAGAGAAAAAAATAACCTTCGGTAGAATATTTTGGCCAAGCTTAATTGCCGCATTAATTGTTTCAATTCTTGGAAGTTTACTGTTTTTTATAGGTTTAGGAGGATTAATTGGAAGTTTTGGTGAAACTCCAGAAAAAGTTATTCAAGACAAAACTGTGTTGCACTTAAGTCTAAGTGGTGAAATAAAAGAAAGTTCTTCCGCTAAATTTGATCCAAATTCTTTTGGAATTGAGAACAAAATTGGACTATCTGATTTGCTCTATGGTTTTGAAATGGCAAAAAAAGACGAGCATATAAAAGGAATTTTTATTGAGTTAAAAAATGCACAATGTGGCATGTCAACGGCAAAAGAAATCAGAAATGCAATTAATGATTTCGAAAAATCAGGAAAATTTGTTGTGGCATATCATGCAGGGGAAGTAGTAAGTCAAAAACAATATTACATTGCCAGTGCTGCAAATGAAAATTATGGTTTTCCTAGCTCGATGATGGAATTTGTTGGTTTAGGTGGCGAAATGATGTTTTTCAAAAACACCTTGGATTTATTGGAGGTTGAAATGCAAGTCATTCGCGGGAAAAACAATGATTTCAAAAGTGCCGTTGAACCCTTTTTCCTGACAAAAATGAGTGATTCAAGTCGTTTACAAACGGAAAGATACATCAATAATATTTGGACAAATATGTTAAGCGATATTTCTGCAGAAAGAAAGGTTTCTGTGCAAGAACTGAATCGTTTGGCAAATGAATTTAAAATCAAACGAATTTCTGATGCTGTAAAATACAAGCTTATTGATGCCACAAAATACCGTGATGAAATTTTTGAAATTTTACACAAAAAAGTTGGTGGCAAAACAAATGAGGAATTAAATTTAAGTGCCTTCGAAAAATATGCAAAAAGTGAATTTGAATCCAATCAAACAGGCATACAAAAAAGTGCAAATATTGCTGTAATTGTTGCAGAAGGCGACGTAAGTGTAGATGGCGAAGGTTTAAGTTCAACAAAAATCTGCAAATACTTGCGCGAAGTTCGATTAAACAAGGAAATAAAAACGGTTGTATTTAGGATAAATAGTCCTGGTGGAAGTGCCTTGGCGAGTGATGAAATTTGGAGAGAAGTTTATTTGCTGAATCAAAAGAAAAAAGTCATCGTTTCGATGGGAGATGTAGCAGCTTCAGGTGGATATTACATCGCTGCGCCAGCACACAAAATTTTTGCTGAATCAAATACAATTACAGGCTCGATTGGTGTTTTTGGTGTCATCCCATACACTGGCAAAATGTTTGAAAACAAATTGGGAATCACTTTTGACGAAGTAAAAACCAACGAACATGCAGTTGTTTCAACCAACAGAAAATTGACAGCCTTTGAAATTTCTTCCATTCAGGACGAAGTAGATCACATTTACGATGAGTTTTTAGATCGTGTTGCCACAGGCAGAAAAATGACAAAAACTCAGGTAAACAAAATTGCTCGAGGAAGAGTTTGGACCGGAAATGATGCACTAAAAATTGGACTAATCGACCAAATTGGTGGAATCAAAGATGCGATTGCCTTTGCGAAAAAAACAGCAGGAATCAAGGAAGAAAAACTTATTTTTTACCCAAAGAAAAAAGACAATCCATTTGACCAAATTTTTGAAATGCTTGAAAATCAGGAAAATGAAGAGGAGATTGTTGTCAAAACAAAAATGCCAGCAAGTTTTGTTCATTATTACGAGACAATTAAAAAATTAGAGAATCTAAATGGAATTCAAATGCGTTTGCCATTTTCGGTTGAAATGAGGTAATAGAAATTAGGTAGGAAATTTTGCTTTACAAATAGTGATGCCAGCGGCATCAAATATTTTTAACGACGGATGTTTCAGGATAGCTATCGGAACCGTCGTTACTGTAAAAATATGACTCGTATTTGGCGTGTGTTTTTGGTTAAAAACCATGCCAAAAACCAATAAAACCATTATCTTGGGAATTAAATTAGTATTTGAATAAGTTAAAATTTCAGCTCCATCAAATTTTCATTTATTACTGCACTTCTAGGTTTTCCATTTTTATAGCGTTATTCTTTTCATCCACATAAATTTAACAATCCGCCATACTTTTTGTGAATAAATTGAGGATAAATCAATAAATAATTGTTACTTTTGTTCACAGATAAAAACAGAATGAAAAGATTTAAATTCCTCCTCATATTCACCTTAAACCTATTACTAATTTCTTGCGGAAGCCAGGAAGCTGCTGAAAATGAAGAACTTTCAAAAAAAGTAATCATCAATCAGCCAATTCGTGATGCGCACAGTTATTCCAATTTGGCTGAAATTTACACCAAACATTTACATTTAGATTTGGAAGTAAACTTTGAAAATAAATCTATTTATGGAATTGCGCGTCATGAAATGATTAACAAAGGAACAGATACTGTCATTTTCGATATTAAAGGTTTGGAAATCAATCGAGTGACTATTGGTCAAAAAGGAAATGAAGTAAATACAGATTATGTAATTGGAATGGAGGATGAAATTTTAGGTGCTCCACTCAGTGTCAAAATTGATTCTACAACTACTTTCGTAAATATTTATTACAAAACTACAAGTGAATCTGGAGCTTTAGATTGGTTGGATCCAAGACTTACAGCAGGAAAAAAACACCCGTATTTGTACACACAGGGACAAGCGATTCTAACAAGAACCTGGATTCCAACGCAAGATAGTCCTTCCAATAGAATTACTTATTCAGCAGACGTTAAAGTACCAAAGGAATTGATGGCATTGATGAGTGCAACAAATCCAACGAAAAAAAGCGAAGTGGGTGAATACCATTTTGAAATGAAACAAGCAATTCCGGTTTATTTAATCGCTTTGGCCGTTGGAGATTTAACTTACAAAAAACTAGGAAAAAACTGTGGAGTTTATACCGAACCATCCATGTTGAGACAAGTTTCTTGGGAATTTGCTGATTTACGAAGAATGATTAATGCCGCTGAAGGTTTGTATGGGAAATACGAGTGGGAACAATACGATGTAATCGTTCTACCTTATTCTTTTCCTTTTGGTGGAATGGAAAATCCTCGTTTGACATTTGCAAATCCAACCTTGATCACTGGTGATAGAAGTTTAGTAACCGTTATTGCACACGAATTAGCACATTCTTGGTCAGGAAATTTAGTTACAAATGCAACCTGGGACGATTTTTGGCTCAATGAAGGATTTACTGTCTATTTTGAAAACAGAATTATGGAATCCATTTATGGAAAAGAAATTGCTGATATTTTAGCCTTGATTGAATTTCAAGAATTAGAGAATGAAATTGCAGAAATTCACGGAGGAGATCATCCTGAAGACACCTACCTCAAATTGGCACTTAATGGAAGAGATCCAGATGAAGGAATGACGCAAATTGCCTACGTAAAAGGTGCATTTTTCTTAAAAACCTTAGAGGAAAAAGTAGGACGTGAAAAATTTGATGCCTTCATAAATAATTACTTTTCAAATTATAAATTCAAAACAGTTACGACTGAAACTTTTGAAACATATTTGAACAAAAATTTATTGGAACCAAATGATATTGAGTTCAATACAAAAGAATGGCTTTACGAAAAAGGTATTCCGAAAAACTGTGTAAAAATAGACTCTCCACGATTTAAAGAGGTTGAAAAATTAGCAGACAATTTAGCCGCAGGGAAAAATATTTTCAAGACAAAACGCAAAAAGGATAAAATCACAAGACAAAAATACATCACTCAAGAATGGTTGGCATTTATTAGAAAACTGCCAAAAACTATTTCTGTGGAACAACTTAAATTGGTTGATGAAAAATTGAATTTTAAAAATTCTGGAAATTCAGAAATCATGACAGAATGGTTCGTGTTGGCTATAAAAGCGGGTTATAAAGATGTTCGTCCTGAGATGGAAAAATTCCTGATGAAGGTTGGAAGACGCAAATTTTTATTGCCAATTTATAAAACTTTAGCAAAAGATAAGGACAAAAGCAATTTGAAATTTGCCAAAGAAACCTACCTAAAAGCAAGGCCGTATTACCACTCCGTTTCTCAAAAAACGATGGACGACTTGTTGAAAGTAAATTGATCGAAGCCAAATTCATTTAAATACTTAGAAATGCAAAAAATTGGAGTTTTTGGTGCTGGTCATCTTGGCAAAATTCACATAAGATTGATTTTAGAATTAGCTAGCTCATTTGAATTAGTAGGATTTTATGATCCGGACGATGCAAATGCAGAATTAGTTGAAGAACAATTTAATATCAAACGTTATACTGACATCAATGATTTTCTAAACAAAGTTGATTGCATTGATGTAGTAACGCCAACAATTTCTCATTTTGAAATTGCCTCACTAGCCTTGAAAAAAAAGAAACATGTTTTCATTGAAAAGCCAATCACCCAAACCATTTCTGAAGCCGAAAGCCTAATCTCCTTGGCAGAGGAGGCAAAAGTAAAAGTTCAGGTTGGTCACGTTGAACGTTTTAATCCAGCTTTTCAAAAAGCAATTCCATATTTCAAATCACCGATGTTTATTGAGACTCATCGTTTGGCTCAATTTAATCCACGCGGAACAGATGTACCAGTTGTTTTAGATTTGATGATTCACGATATCGACATCATTTTAAGCGTTGTTAACTCCAAAGTAAAATCGATTTCAGCATCTGGAGTAGCGGTGGTAAGTGAATCAGACGACATGACAAATGCGCGCATAGAATTTGAAAATGGCTGTGTTGCAAATTTAACTTCCTCCAGAATTTCTTTAAAAAACATGCGAAAATCTCGTTTTTTCCAAAAAGATGCATACATCAGTGTAGATTTTTTACAAAAAGAACTGGAAGTTGTAAGCATGGAAAATATTGAAGGAGAAATTGATCCTTTTGACTTTGTTTTTGACCTTGGAAATGGGAAAGAAAAAAAGAAGGTGATTTTTGATAAGCCCGAAATTCCTGAAATTAATGCAATCAAAGAAGAATTAGCTTCTTTTCACAAGGCAATTACCACAGATTCGAGACCAATTGTTTCCATTGAAGATGGATTTATGGCTCTTAAAGTGGCAAGCCAAATTCTTGAAAAAGTGAAGGCAAATAAAATGATTTTGTAAACAAATACAATATTAATTCTTTTATTCCGTTTTGAATTCAACTTATGAAAAACCTTATTTATATATCAATTTTATTTTTCATCACAAACTCCTGTGTGAAAAACAATCCTGATCCCGCGTGGATTGAAATTGGAGAGTGGGTTTTAGTTGAAAATCCTGATTTAGGAACAGAAAAAGAATTAACCGAAGATTTTTCAGATGTGTACATTACGGTCGATGATGAAATTGTAGGCTTCTTCGAATTACCAGTAAAATTACCTATTTTAAAAGAAGGAAATCACAAAATCAACCTTTATCCAGCGGTGCAAAAAAATGGAATTAAGGAACAAGGTAAAAAAATATATCCATTTTGTGCAAATTATACCATCAATGTTGATTTGGTCAAAAACGAAACAGTAAAAATAAATCCAACAACAAAATACATTAATGGAACCAAATTTTGGATTGAGGATTTTGAAGATGCAACCCTGAAAATTTCCAATGAATCTGTATCAACTGCGAATTTGCTGCGCGACAACAAGCCTGAAATTTTGCAATACGGAAATGCCTATGGTCACATTCATTTGACAAGCACAGATTCCCTTTGGTACGGAATCACAAGTACTGGTTTAAACTTGCCAAAAGGTGGCACAGAAGTCTACCTAGAAATTGATTACATGAACACCAATACTATGTTGACAGGAGTTTTAGCATATTCTGCAAACGGAGTAGCTGATAACCCTAACATTCAACTCAATGCACAAGCAGTTGAAGCCCCAAAATGGAAAAAGATTTACATTGAATTAAAAGAAATTGTCTCTTTTTCTGTTTCAGCCACCAAATTTGAACATTATTTTCAGGCAATTTTGGATGAAGGAAAAAGTGAAGGAGATATTTACATTGACAACATTAAAATCGTTTATTTTTAATGGTAATTTCTTCAAGGTCATATTTACTTTTTCTGATTGATATCATTACTGCCACATTTTCATGGGGAGCTTTTTATTATTTCCGAAAAATTGGTCTAGAAAAAACTGAATTTGCTGCTAGTGATTCCTTTTACCTTGGAATTATCTTAATTCCAATTTTCTGGACATTTCTATACTTATTGCAGGGAACTTACATTGATGTAAAGCGATTATACCGAATTAAAACCTTTAATTTAACTTTTCAGGCGACATTTATTGGCTCAATCATAATATTTTTCGCCTTGTTACTCGATGATTCGATCATTGGTTATCAAATGTATTACAAATCTTTTGTTAGCTTATTTTTTATACATTTTTTCATCACTTTTATTCCACGAATTGTTTTCACAAGTATTCAAGTAAAACGAATTCAAAGTCGAAAAGATGGATTTAGAACCTTACTTTTAGGAGGAAGCGACAAGGCTGTTGCTGTGTACAAAGAAATAACAAGCATGCCTAAAAGTATTGGAAATCAATTTATTGGCTTTGTGAATTTGAATGGAATTGACAAATTACTTGAAAATGAAATTCCTTACCTAGGTCATGTAAATGATTTAGAAAAAATATTTGCAGCCAATGATGTGGAAGAAATAATTATTGCGATTGAAAGCAAGGAACATGAGCGACTTAAATCCTTGATTTCCAAAATTTCAAGAAAAAATATCCGAATCAAAATATTGCCAGACATGTACGATATTTTGGCTGGATCTGTACGTTTAAACAATATTTTTGGAGCACTTCTTATCGAGGTAAATACAAATAAAATGCCTGTTTGGCAAATCGTCACCAAACGTTTTATCGACATCACCATGTCTCTCTTTGCTTTAATAAGTTTATTGCCTCTGTATATTTTTATCGCAATTGGAGTTCGCTTTTCATCCAAAGGTCCAATTTTTTTCTTTCAAGAACGCATTGGGAAAAATGGAAGAAAATTCAAAATCATTAAATACCGCACCATGTATGTTGGTTCTGAAGCGAATGGTCCACAGCTTTCAAAGGAAGATGATCCAAGAATCACGCCTTTTGGTAAATTTTTGAGAAAAACACGCTTGGATGAATTTCCGCAATTTTGGAACGTAGTTATTGGAGATATGTCATTGGTTGGACCACGCCCAGAACGCCAGTTTTACATCGATCAAATCGCAGCTATTGAACCTCAATTTTTAGAGTTAAACACTGTCAGACCTGGAATTACCTCGTGGGGACAAGTGAAATTTGGCTACGCAGAAAATGTCGACCAAATGCTTCAACGAATGAAATACGATTTATTGTACTTAAAAAACATCTCATTGGCTTTGGACTTTAAAATCATGCTTTACACCGTTTTGATTATCTTTAAGGGAAAAGGGAAGTGATTTTTGGATTAGACAGAAGACATAAGACTTAAGACTTTTAAGCAGAAATAAAACATTAAATGCAAAAGATTACCTCCTTATTTTTTCTTATTCCACTGATTATGCTAAGTTGCACTGAAACTTTATCATCAAAGCTTTTTGCACAAAGAATAAATACCAGTTCAAATTATTTTGATACTTCAAATTACATAATCTTGCATTATGATTCCATCGATTTTGAAATCTTTGAAGATGGAAAGGCAGCAACCTTATCCCAAGATGATTTAATTAGAATTAACCAAATTTTGAGTAAAGCAGTGAAAGAATATAATAAGAAACAAGAAATGAAATTTAATGAACTAAATTTAAAAAACCCTGAATTATCATTCAAAAAGGAAGATTTTTTAATTGAATTAAAGACCTACAAACGACAATATATTGCTATAACAAATAGATTAGGAGAAAAAGAAGTTTGGGTGAATTGTTTTTGCTCCCTCTACGACTCAAGTTGGAAAACTGAACCTGTAATGGTGAATGATGGAGGGAATTGTTTCTTCAACATAAAAATTAACCTAAAGAAAAAACGATTTTATGAATTTAGGGTAAATGGTAATGCCTAATGTCAAACGAATTAATTTATAGATTTAAAAAATATTTGAAAGTTCCAAAATAAATTAGTGCCTGTCAAATGTCTTTTTTCCTAACATCTTAATGTCCGAATATCTTAACATCCTAAAATCTTCACAAAAACTTCCCCGTATAACTTTCCTCACATTTTTTCAAATCCTCAGGAGTTCCAGTAAAAACAATATTTCCACCTAAGTTTCCACCTTCTGGACCGATATCAATTACCCAATCAGCTGATTTGATGACATCAACATTATGTTCAATCACAATTACTGTGTTACCGATATCAATTAACTTTTGGATGGCAATCAACAACTTTTCAATGTCGTAAAAATGCAAACCTGTTGTTGGTTCGTCAAAAATAAAAAGTGTTGCTTGTGCAGTATTCCCCTTTGCTAAAAATGAAGCTAGCTTAATTCTTTGTGCTTCTCCGCCACTCATTGTGCTGGAAGATTGTCCCATTTTCAAATAACCCAAACCAATATCAACTAAAGGCTGCAATTTGAATGCAATTTTTTCAGACAATTTATCATTGATTTCATTGAAAAAATGGTAAGCAGTATCGATATCTAAATCTAAGATGTCCGCAATATTTTTTCCGTGAAATTCCACTTCCAAAGTTTCTTGTTTGAATTTTTTTCCTTCGCAAGCTTCACATTCCAAATGCACATCTGCCATAAATTGCATTCCGATGGTAACTTGCCCTTCGCCTTCGCACATTTCACAGCGACCACCTTCCACGTTAAAACTAAAAAAACCAGGTTTATAGCCACGATTTTTCGCAAGCGGCAACCTTGAATACAATTCTCGAATATCGTCGTACGCTTTTACGTAAGTCGCTGGGTTGCTTCGCGAAGATTTACCAATTGGATTTTGATCTACAAATTCAACCTGTTTGATGCTATTTAAATCTCCTTTAATTTCCTTGTAATTTGCATTATTGTCAGAAACTTGACCCAAATGTGCCCGCAAAGCTGGATACAAAATCCCTTTTACCAAACTAGATTTACCGGAACCACTCACGCCTGTTACACACACAAATTGATTCAATGGAAAATCGACTGACACATTTTTTAAGTTATGCTGATTTGCACCAACTAAACTAATTTTATTCTTCGATTTTTTCGCGTTTCCTTTTAAACCGAGGGCTAAAGGATTAATTGTTCTATTTCCCGTAATGTATTGAGCCGTCAAACTTCTAGCCATTTCGGGACTATCTTTTGACAATTTTTCCAGTTCAAGGTGAGTGCCTTGAAACACCAATTCTCCACCAAAAACACCCGCTTTTGGGCCAATATCAATCAAATTATCTGCCGCACGAATGATTTCCTCCTCGTGTTCAACAATAATCACCGTATTTCCTAAATCACGTAAATTTTTCAAAACACGAATCAAACGTTGGGTATCACGCGGATGTAATCCAATCGAAGGTTCGTCCAAAATATACATCGATCCAACCAAACTACTTCCCAAGGAAGTGGATAAATTGATTCGTTGCGATTCACCACCAGAAAGCGAATTTGATTGACGATTTAATGTCAAATAATCCAAACCAACTTCAGAAAGAAAAAATAAGCGATTCGTGATTTCTGGCACCAATCGTTTTGAAATGTGTTTGTCATGCTCATCCAATTCCAAATTCTGAAAAAAGGGTAAAATATCCTTGATTGGACTCAAAACAATATCTGTAATGGTTTTTCCTGCTACTAAAACATAGTTAGCGTCTTTTCGAAGTCGAGTTCCTTTGCAATCGGGACAAGAGGTTTTTCCTCGGTAACGAGAAAGCATCACTCGGTATTGAATTTTGTAGGTTTGACTTTCTACAAATTTGAAAAACGCATTTATTCCATTGACAGAGGAATTCCCTTCCCATAAAAAAGCCAATTCATCCTTCGTAAGGTCAGCAATTGGTCGGTGAATTGGAAAATTATATTTACTAGATTTGATAATAAACTCGCGCAAATATTCTCCCATCGTATCCCCTTTCCAGCAGGCAACCGCACCTTCGTAAACACTTAAATTTGTATCAGGAATAACCAATTTGGAGTCAATTCCAATCACAGAACCGTAACCTTCACATTTTTTACAAGCACCAAAAGGATTGTTGAAGGTGAAAAAATGTTCATTGGGTTCAACAAATTCAATTCCATCCAATTCAAATCGATTATTAAAATCAACTAATTGATTAGAATCAGGAAAAAATAGTTGGCAATTTCCATTTCCTTCAGCGAATGCTAAACCAATAGAATCGCTAATTCTCGCCTCAAAATCTTCTTCTTCCGAAACCTTAATTCGGTCAATAATTAGTTTTGAATCGTGGTAATTTTTATCCTTAATTGTTTCGTCATCTAAATCAAGTACTTCTAACTTTCCATTTTTTTCTGCAATTAAAATTCGCACATAACCTTGGTCTTTTAATAAAGATATTTGTCGTTCAAAGCCATATTTCTCAAAACTTGTAATTGGAGCCGTGATGAATACTTTTTCGCCCTGAGGCAAGCTTTTGATATAGTTCACAACATCTGTGACGCTGTGCTTTTTAACTTGATTTCCAGAAATGGGAGAAAAGGTTTTTCCCACACGAGAAAACAATAATTTTAGGTAATCATAAATTTCTGTCACCGTTCCAACTGTAGAACGCGGATTCGAGGAAATCACTTTTTGCTCAATGGCGATTGCAGGTGAAATCCCTTTGATAAAATCAGTTTCAGGTTTGTCCAATTTCCCCAAAAATTGTCGGGCATAAGACGACAAACTTTCCACATACCTGCGTTGTCCTTCAGCGTACAATGTATCAAAAGCCAAAGACGATTTTCCAGAACCCGAAAGCCCTGTGATTACGGTAATCTGACCATGTTTTATTTTAACATCAATGTTTTTTAAGTTGTGAACTCGAGCCCCTTTGATGTGAATTTCTTTTTCTGCCATTATTCTAATTACAAGTTGTAAATTTAGTAAAGAAAACAGATTTGGACGCTATTTGTTGTAAAGACTTTCGAAAGAAAAAAGTACAGGATTTTGGAGCAAAATTAAATTATGATTTTTTTGAAGCTAATCCTGCTTTCCATTTCAATCTTTTCTGTTTTGGAAAAACAAAAAAGGATTTCCATTTCAATCAGGGCTAGAATAGATTCTACCGAAAAGAGGAAAATTTACTAAAGCTTATGAAAAGGCGGTAAAGTAGTCGGGATTTTACTGATTCGATCGTGTAAGACTATGCCGCCCGTTACACCTACATTTAAGGAAGAATTTCCTGGTAATTTTATCAAAAAATGACATTTGTCACGCACTTCTTGTGGCAAGCCAAAATCCTCTGACCCAAGTAAATAAATGGCTCTTTTTGGATGCTCGAATTCATGTAAAAAAGTCGCATTATCGTCTATTTCTACACCAACCAAACGACAATCATAAGGAATATTTTCCAATAAATCTTCCATTTCTGGATAGTAAAAAAGTGGGATTCTAGACCAGGTTTTCATCACATCAGAAGTCTGCTTTTTATATTTTTTTCCTACAGTAAAAATATAACTAGCTCCCATTACAAATGCTGAGCGCCATAAAGTTCCAATATTGTGTTCCGTTTTGTGCTTGTAAACACCAATCGCAAAAAATCCTTCTTCAGTTTTAGTTCTCATTAAAGTGAATTCAAATAAGTGCTTACATTGCCGTTAATTCTTTCAATGATGTTTGAATTATCCGCTTTAATAAACTTTTTTCCAGAGATTTTTTCATACAATTCGATGTAACGTTCAGTGATTGTATCAACAAATGCATCTGGCATTTCTGGCATTTTTTGTCCCTCTAATCCTTGAAAATCATTTTCAATCAACCATTGACGTACAAATTCTTTTGAAAGTTGTCGCTGGTTTTCTCCTTTTGCTTGACGTTCTTCGTAGCCTTCAGCGTAAAAATAACGTGATGAATCTGGTGTGTGAATTTCGTCAATCAAATAAACTTTTCCATCATGAATTCCAAATTCATACTTTGTATCTACTAAAATTAAACCTTGTTTTGCAGCCATTTCTGTACCTCGCTCAAAAAGTGCTCTTGTATATGTTTCCAATTGCACATAAATTTCTTCTGCTACAATATTGTTAGCAATAATATCTTCACGAGAAATGTCCTCGTCGTGACCTTCCATAGCTTTTGCTGCAGGAGTAATGATCGGTTTAGGGAATTTGTCGTTTTCTTTCATTCCTTCTGGAAGTTCTACACCACAAAGAATTCGTTTTCCTGCTTTATATTCTCTTGCACTATGTCCAGCAAGGTAGCCACGAATCACCATTTCCACACGAATTGGTTCACATTTTAAACCGATAGCTACGCATGGATCTGGTGTGGCAAGCAACCAATTTGGAACTATATCTTTCGTTGCATCTAAAAACAAAGTCGCAACTTGATTCAAAACTTGACCTTTATATGGAATTCCCTTTGGTAAAATATGGTCAAAAGCTGAAATTCGATCAGAAGCAACCATGGCAACTAAATCATTTTCCAAGAAATAAACATCTCTTACTTTTCCTTTGTAAACTCCAATTTGTTTCGGAAAATTGAAATCCGTTTGTGTGATACTATTCATTTATTTATTCGATTATTAGATAATTTGATTTCTAGATAATTAGATTTATAAATCATTATTTATCACTTATCATTCTGCATTTGTAATTCTTCACTCTCCATTCTATTTTCTTCATTCTTCATTCATAACTTATCATTATTAACTCTTGACTCCGCTTTTTCCAAGGCATCTATGATTTTTTTCACCAATGGGTGTCGAATTACATCGTTCTGATTCAGTCTCACGATTCCAATTCCTTCCACCTCATTCAGCGCATCCAAAGCGTATGCTAAACCTGATTTTTGCTTTTTGGGTAAATCCACCTGAGACATATCGCCCGTAATTACAAATTTAGCTGTCTGACCCATTCGAGTCAAAAACATTTTCATTTGCATGGTCGTTGAATTTTGAGCTTCATCCAAAATTACGAAAGCACGATCCAAGGTTCTACCTCGCATAAATGCCAAGGGAGCGATTTCAATGAAACCATATTCAATCATATCAGCAAGTTTTTCTGGCGGAATCATATCTCGAAGCGCGTCATATAATGGCATCATGTATGGGTCCAACTTTTCTTTTAAATCTCCAGGCAAAAACCCAAGATTTTCTCCCGCTTCAACAGCAGGACGAGTCAAAATAATTCGTTTTACTTCCTTATTTTTTAATGCACGAACAGCCAAGGCAACTGCTGTGTAGGTTTTTCCTGTTCCTGCTGGACCAACTGCAAAAACCATATCATTTTTATTTACAGCTTCAACTAGTTTGCGTTGGTTGATTGTTTTCGCTTTGATTTTTGTTCCATTATTACCATGCACAATAATCTCAGAACCGTCGGATTTACTAACATCTTCACTTTCATCCAACATTAATTGGTCAATTACATTGTCATTGATGGTATTAAACTTGTCAAAGTATTTTAGAATCTGGTTGAATTTTTTCTCAAATAAATTAGAAACTTCTTCCTCCCCTATCACGGTCAACAAGTTACCCCTAGAAACAATTTTTAAGGTTGGATAATATTTTATTATTTGTTTGAGATTGACATTGTTAATCCCAAAAAGTTCAACAGGATTGATACTTTTTAACTCAATTGTTTTTTCCAATAGAAATTTAAATTTTAATTAAAATTATATAAATTATCAATAATTAAGCTTAATTTTGAACAAATTTAGAAATAATTTTCGCAATACGATAAAAAATGAACATCATTACCTTAACCACTGATATGGGATTGACAGATCATTACGTTGCTTCTTTAAAAGGTGCGATCCTAACTTCGATGCAAGATGTTCATATTGTTGATGTTACACACAATATTCATGCTTTTGATATTTCTCAAGCGGCATATTATTTAAGGTCTTGTTTTTCTGAATTTCCTAAAGGTACGATTCATGTAATTTGTGTAGATTCAGAACCTGTAATAAATTTTGGTTCACCTCATTTATCAAGTTTGCCCGCAATTTTGGCCTACAAAGATCAATTTTTCGTTAGTAATGATAATGGCTTTTTCAGTTTGCTTGTTGGAGAAAATGAATTTGATTCCATTTGGCACGTAGATGATGTTTTGTCTAATCCAAATGCTTTTCGTTTTCCTGCTAAAAATATTTTAATTCCGATTGCTACACAATTGGCCAAAGGAGTTGCTCCTTCCAAAATTGCTACCCAAGTTGAAAGTTTTAATCGAATGATTGCCTTGAATCCAATTATTGAAACAAATTTAATCATTGGAAACGTCCAACATATTGATTATTATGGAAATATTATCACCAACATTTCAAAAGATTTATTTTATCGTTTCGGAGAAAACACTCCTTTCACCATCTTTTTTAGAAGAAAGGAGTATTACATTGATACCATTTCTTCGACTTATGGAGATGTTATCCCGGGTGAAAAAGTTGCATTCTTCAATAATAATGATTTATTAGAAATTGCTATCAATCGTGGTGCGAATTCTAGAAATGGTGGTGCAAGTTCACTTTTCGGACTAAAACTACAAGATACGATTAGAATAGAATTTTCACCAAATGGATCCAAAGAAACCATTGCTTCCTTATTTTAATTATGATAACACGAGTTGTAAAAATTCATTTTCAATCAGACAAAATCAATCAATTTTTGCAGTATTTTGAGGGCATCAAATGGAAAGTTGCACAGCAAGAAAATTGCATCGGAATGAAACTTTTACAAGATAAAAATACACCTGAAATAGTATTTACTTACAGTATCTGGAAGTCCGAAGAGGATTTAAACCGATATCGAGATTCAGAGCTTTTCTCCCAAGAAGTTTGGCCAACTATTAAACCTTGGTTTCAAGAAAAAGCACAAGCATGGACCTTGGAAGAATATTTTGATGGATTTTAATTTATTGGATTGTATTACTTGAGAAGAACTACACGCATCCTCAATAATCAGAAAAAAAACGCATGTTTAAATCGGCAAATTTTTTAATTTTCTTAAAATAATATGCCCACAAAATACTTCCTTTGTAAAATCCATTTTTATTAAATTTCGCTTTTTCAGGATTAAATGACTTTCGTTTTTTGAGCATTTTGGGAAGCATTTTGTAAAAACTTCCGTGAGCTTTAATGATGGCAAAACAAAATTTAAATTTTCCTTTTAACAAATATTGAATTCCCGCAAGTCCATCTAAAGAAAGTCGATAGAAAAGTTTGAAAAATAAAATTCCTTGGTAATTTTTCGTAATCATAAATAAATTATTGCGAAAATTCAAGTAAGTTTTGTTCGGTGACTCATAATTTAATGTTCCACCTCCAACATGATACACCTTGGATGCTGGTTGTACTTTCAAACTATATCCCAAACGTTTTATTCTCCAACATAAGTCTATTTCCTCCATGTGAGCAAAAAAATCTTCGTCGAAACCATTTAATTGATGATATACATTTGCCCGAATCATCATACATGCACCAGAAGTCCAGAAAACTTCCATTGATCCATCATATTGAGCTAAATCTTTTTCTACAGCATCAAAAATTCTACCGCGACAAAATGGGAAAAAATTTTTATCAATAAAACCACCAGATGCACCTGCATGTTCGAAATAGTCTTTGTTATAATAACTCAAAATTTTCGGTTGCACCGCAGCAACTTGAGCATCATCCATTTCCTGACAAAGCGGTAAAAGCCAATTTTCACTGACTTCAATATCACTGTTTATCAAT
>CAZHLZ010000024.1:0-19970 GCA_964532475.1 uncultured Chitinophaga sp. | reverse complement strand
ATTTCGCAAGTCCCAAATCCGATGGAAATTCTGCAAGAAATAAAGGAAGCTACAAAAAAAGGTATAATAAGCTTTGAGGATTTAAAAAATAATCAAAACAAAACTCCGCAAATACTGTTAAACGAAATGAAAAGACTATCTTTGCTTTTTGAAAAATATAAATAAAAGTGCCTTTGACTAGCAAGTAATTTTATTAAAAAAAGAAACTCATTAAATGGATATTGATTTTTCAAGTTTAGAAGCGAAATTAGCCTTGTCAGAATGGCCAGCAGTGTATCTTTTTAAGTTTATTGTTCCCAATGAATCTGAAAATGTGGCACTTGTAACGGCCTTGTTTGATGAGTCATCTGATATTGTAATGCATCCATCAAAAAATGGAAAATACATGAGTGTCAGTGCAAAAGAAATGATGTTAGACGTGGATTCAATTATCAAAAAATACAAACAAGCAAGTACAATTAAAGGAATTATCTCATTATGATTTTAAGTGGTTTAAATTTTGGCAAAATAGGAGTGGGGATACTCTTAATTTCCCTTGCATTAATTATTTTTATTATAGCATATAAAAAGTTACTCGCGTACTTGAGTAAAGGTGAGATTCCAGACGAAAAGTATTGCGTATTAAATACGCTGGAAGTTAATCCCGCATCAGGTGAAATCGAGTTTTATTTTACAAATGAAGAAGAAAAATTTGTATATCTAGAAATCTTGAATCCAGATTTTTCATTAAATCAAGAATTAACAGCAAAAGTGTTCAAAGTCGGCGGTCACATCATTCGTTTTGATTCAACTTCGATCCCAAACGGAAATTATTACTACCAACTCAGAACAGATAATCAAAAAACCATGAAAAAATTTGATGTTTTGAATTGATAATTTCCTGAATTAAACAGATACTTCGTAAACAAAATAATTTTTACTATTAAAATTTATTTTGGTTTTTAGATCATGATGCCGAAGGTATCAAATATATTTAACGACGGATGAAGTCCGTCGTTAAAGAATAAAATTGACTAGTTTTTGGCATGTGTTTTTGTTTTAAAACCATGCCAAAAACCACTAAACTTGTTAACTAGAGAAATAAAGAGATAATTCAATTTTTTTGATGAATAATATGTGTTTTATTAAATATTTTATTACATTTACCTATTAATTTTAACCATTAGTTCATGAGAAATCTTTTTTTACCCCTATTTCTTTTTGCTTGTTCTCACCTTTTTTCACAAAAATGTACTGAATGTCAAGCTTTATATGACAATAAACAATATTCAGAAGTAATTCAGAAAGTTGCTGAAAATGTAAGTGCTGCTGATTACCAAGATTTAGTGCTTTTGGCGAAAAGTTACCAAAACTTAGATATGAAAAAGGATGCTGTTGGTGCCTACAGTCATATTTTACTAAATGATGAAAATAATGTCGATGCCTTAGTTGCGGTAGGAGCTTTATTTATCGATATGGAAAAGTTTGATAATGCATTATTCTCAACTGAAAAAGCACTTACAATTGAACCGAAAAATGAAAATGCCTTGCACAATAAAGCAGTAATTTATTTTTCGCAAAACGATTCGGAAAAATTGAATACTTTTTTAGATGAACAACTACAAATAAATCCTAAAAATTTAGATTTTTTAAATATCAAGGCGATTAATTATTTGAAACATGAATCCTATCAAGATGCAATAAATCTTTTTGAAAAAATTGAAGCAATCGATTCTAAGTTTCCACAAATGAATTTTTACTACGGCTATGCACTCTACAAAAATGAAAATCTTGATTTGGCAAAGGAAAAATTCATCAATTCAATAAAAATCGATGAAGAATCTGCTGTGGATGCATATTATTACCTTGCACATTTATATATTAAACAAGAGAAAAAAATTGAAGCATGTGAAGCCTATACCAAGGCAATAAATTTGGGAGACATCACTTTGACAAAGGAAGCCGACAATTATTGTGAAGCAAAAAAACAAAAAAAAGCTAAGTTAATTGACCGAGGTGTGCGATTATCCTTTTAATTTTCGTTATTTTGCACTTTGATAAAGAAAAATGGATAAAATAAAAATTACACTTAAGACCTTATTCGGTGCTGAAGAAGTATTAAAAGAAGAATTAATTGAACTTGGATATCAGGAAGTTAAAATCTTAAACCGTGCTGTTCAGATTGAAGGAACATGGAAAGATGTCTATTTTTTAAATTATCATGTGCGTTGTGCAATCTCTGTCATTGTTGAAATCGCTTATTTTAGAATCAATGATGAGCAAGATTTGTACAAAAAAGCAAAGAAAATCGATTGGACACAATACTTTACTTTAGATAAAACCTTTGCTGTAAAAGGTGCCGTTTTTTCTAATTTATTTTCTCATACACAATATCCTTATTTTCTAGTCAAGGACGCAATTGTCGATTGTTTCCGTGAAAAAGAAGGTGAACGTCCTGATGTAAATACCAAAAGACCTCAAGTGTTGTTCGATATTTACATCAAAGAAAGTCATGTAACTTTATCACTTAATACGAGTGGACAACCACTATATATGCGAGGTTACCGAGAAGAAGTTGGTCAGGCTCCTTTAAATGAGGTACTTGCCGCAATCATGATAAGAATGTCAAAATGGGACAGAAAATCTACATTTATTGATCCTTTTTGCGGTTCCGGAACTTTATTGATTGAAGCAGCTTTGCTTGCGGCAAATATTCCATCTTGTGCGGAAAGACAACATTTTGCATTCAAAAACTTCAAAAATTTTGATGAAAAAATTTGGGAAGAGATTTTAGTCAATGCGAAATCAAATTATAAAAAAATAGAATGTGATTTAATTGGTTCAGATATTGATTCTGAAATGGTTTTGATGGCGAAAAGAAATATTCGTCCTTTACAAATTGCCAAAAATATTAGTTTATCTACAAAGTCATTTAACGAATGGAAAGACCTTGAATTGGAGGGCGGAACATTAATTTGTAATCCTCCTTACGGAGAAAGAATGGGGGATGAGATAAATGAGATGTATCAAGAATTAGGTGACTGGTTTAAACAAGAATTAGCAGGTTTTTCTTGTTGGGTTATTTCATCAAACTTGGAGGCTTTAAAATGCATTGGTCTTAATCCTTCCAGAAAAATTAAATTATATAATGGTGATTTAGATTGTAGTTTTAGAAATTATAACATTTTCAAAGGCTCTCGAAAAGAACACGTCATTAGTAAGTTGGAAAAAGAAGATTAATTAATAATCGGGTGTTCTTCAAAAAAACTTTAATAATGATCTAAAGGTTTTAGTGTAAGTATGGGAGTACCTAAGTTATTCCCGAAAGTTAGAAACTTGTGCGAAGAACCAACTATAATTTCTTGAATTAACTAGATTATTTCCGACCCTAGTATTTTTTTACTTTTTAAAGTCATTTTTGGTTTTTGAATAATGATGCCGTAGGAGAAAAAACCAAGCTTTTGAAGACCAAGCGATAGTGTTTTTAACTATGATCTAAGTCCGTCTTTTAAGTCTCAGATTGACTCGTTTTTGGCGTGTGTTTTTGTTTAAAAACCATGTCAAAAATTAATAAAAACATTTCTCTTGAATTAAATAAGTAATTCAAAAAAAATCAGTTAGAAAAAAAAACATAAATTAGTAGTTTCCCAATGTTTGCTGTGATTTCCAATCAACTTGTTAAACAATGTCAAAAAACATTGATTTATTCTCTGACATTTTGGCAGAATTGAAATAAAAGCTTATTTTTGTATCTCTTATTTAAGTATACAATGAATAAATTTGATTTTGCAGCAGATAAAACAATTGATGAATCACGACAAGGTGAGGCCATCTTAACAGAAACAAAAGTCAAATCAAACGGCAAAAAACTATATCTAGAAAGTTATGGCTGTGCAATGAATTTCTCTGATAGTGAAGTTGTTGCGTCTATTTTAGCAAATGAAGGTTATGAAACAACAAAAAATGTTGATGAAGCAGATGTTGTTTTATTAAATACTTGTTCTATTCGAGAAAATGCAGAAAATCGTGTTCGAAAAAGATTACATGATTTCAAGAAAAGAAAAAAAGCAGAACCAAATCTTGTTGTTGGCATTTTAGGCTGCATGGCAGAAAGACTAAAACAAAACTTATTAGAGGAAGAAAAATTAGTAGATTTGGTCGCTGGTCCTGATTCTTACCGAGATTTACCGAACTTGATTTTTGAAGTTGTTGGCGGCCACAAGGCAGTCAATGTTTTGCTTTCCCGCGATGAAACATACGGTGATATTAGTCCCGTTCGTCTCGATGAAGTAGGAATTTCTGCCTTCGTTTCAATTACACGAGGTTGTGATAATATGTGCTCTTTTTGTGTAGTGCCTTTTACACGAGGTAGAGAACGTTCAAGAGATCCACAAACTATTCTAGATGAATGCATTAAGTTGTTTGAAAACGGATACAGAGAAGTTACTTTGTTAGGTCAAAATGTGGATAGTTATCGCTGGAACATGAGTTCAAAAGGGGAAATCAAGGATGAAAATCAAGAAACCACTAATTTTGCTCAATTATTGGAAATGGTGGCGCAATTAAATCCTGATTTGAGGGTAAGGTTTTCAACTTCGCACCCGAAAGATATGACCGATGAGGTGATTGAAATCATGAAGAAATACGATAATATTTGTGCTCACATTCATTTGCCTGTACAATCTGGAAACAGCGAAATTTTAGCAAAAATGAATCGTGGTTATACGAGAGAATGGTACATTAACCGCATTGATGCAATCAAGAAAATTTATCCAGAATGTTATATTTCTTCTGATTTTATTACAGGGTTTTGTGGCGAAACAGAGGAGCAACACCAAGACACATTAACTTTGATGGATTACGCAAAATTCAGTTTTGCATATATGTACACTTATTCTGAAAGGCCAAAAACATTGGCAGAAAGGAAATATGAAGACGATATCCCTGAAGAGATTAAAAGTAAAAGATTGACTGAAATTATTGATAAACAATTAAGTCATTCTTTAGAAAATAACAGAAAACAAATTGGACAAGTACAACGTATTTTGATAGAAAGTATCTCTAAAAAATCTCAAAATGATTTGTCTGGTAGAAATTCTTTCAACACAAAGGTTGTTTTCCCTAAAGGGAATTTAAAAATCGGAGACTACGTTGACGTGCGAATTGTTGATTGCACTTCAGCAACTCTAATTGCAGAACTAATTTCCTAATTGTTAATCAAAGTAAAGTAATGAACATTATTCAAATAAAACAACGCTTTGGAATCATTGGAAATTCCCCCCAATTGAACAGAGCTTTAGAAGTTGCGGCGCAAGTTGCACCAACAGATATTTCGGTACTTGTTACTGGAGAAAGCGGTACGGGTAAGGAAATTATTCCGCAAGTGATTCATCAATTAAGTGCCAGAAAACATAAAGAATATATTGCTGTAAACTGTGGTGCTATTCCCGAAGGAACAATTGATTCTGAACTTTTTGGACACGAAAAAGGGTCCTTTACGGGCGCAGTTGGAGGTCGCGATGGATATTTTCAAGTGGCTGATGGTGGAACTATTTTTTTGGATGAAGTAGCTGAATTACCGATGCAAACGCAGGTTAGGTTGTTACGTGTTTTAGAAACGGGAGAATTTATTAAGGTTGGATCCTCCAAGGTAATAAAAACAAATGTACGCGTTGTTGCTGCAACGAATGAAAATATGTTTAAGGCCATTCAAAGTGGGAAATTTAGGGAAGATTTGTTGTATAGATTGAGTACAGTTCCAATTTCACTTCCAGCTTTGAGGCAAAGAAAAGACGATATACACTTGCTTTTTAGAAAATTTGCTAGTGATTTTGCTGATAAATACAGAATGCCTGTTATCAAGTTGACTGATGATGCTGTTCATATTTTAGAAAATTATTCTTGGCCAGGAAACATTCGTCAATTAAAGAATCTTGTGGAACAAATTTCTGTTATTGAAAGCAAACGAGAAATTGATGCACTTTTATTAAATTCATACTTGCCTGCCAAAGAGGATGTTTCTAGTAGTCTAATCAAAGCGAGTGATAATGATAATTTTTCAGAAAGAGAATTGATGTATAAATTTCTTTTCGACATGAAAAGTGATTTAACCGACTTAAAGAAATTAGTAGCAGAATTGATTAAAAATGGTGGAGAATTTAAATTGAATTCCGATCAAGCAGCCATGATGAATCGCGTTTATAGTGATATTTCTGTGCCTATTGTAGAGAAAACGAACTTACTTCCTTCAGTTACTTCTACTAATGACGAATTTCACCATTCAGAGGATAATTTTATTCAAGATTTCCAAGAACATGAGGAAGTGGAAGAGTCCTTATCCTTAGAAGATAGAGAACGTGAATTAATTCAAAAAGCACTCGAAAAACACCGAGGAAAACGAAAATATGCCGCGGAAGAACTTGGGATTTCTGAAAGAACCTTGTACCGAAAAATAAAAGAATTTAATTTGCCAAATTAATGAAAAGAACTCTTGTTTTAATTTTAGTTTTGGCATTGCTTTCCTCTTGTTGGCCAACGAGTATTTCCTTTTCAGACAAAGGTTCTATGCCTGAAGAATGGAAGTTTTTTTCTGTTAAAACATTAGATAATAATGCTGCAAATGCTCCTTTGAGTTATTCAACGGTTCTTTCTGAAGCAGTAAAAGATGGTATTCAAAATAACACAAAATTAAAATTAAGTACTTCGCCAAATTCTGGAGAAGTACAAATTGAAGGCACAATTACGAATTACGCAATTTCTCCAATTGCTTTGCAAGAAGGAGATGTCGCAGCAAAAAACAGGTTGACAATTTCGGCTAATTTTAGTATTTTTGTAAAATCGCCCAAGGAAGAAGAAATGAAGTTAACGAGTACCCGATTTTTTGATTACGATAGCAATTCTGATTTTTCAGCTGTGGAGGCAACATTAATTGAAGAAATTAACAAACAGATTGTGCAAGACGTAATAAATAAATTACTTTCAAATTGGTAAAATGAATATTGACGCACTTTATAACTCAATGAATAACAAAGAATTATTGAATTCTACGGATTCCACTTTGTATAAAGAATTGAGTGATAAATATCCTTTTGCGCAAGTATTTCCTATTCTTTATTTGAAATCATTGTCTTTGCAAAATAATATCCATTTCGAGGAAGAATTAAAAAAGTATGCATTTCGAATTACAGATCGAGCAAAACTATATGATTTGATTCACCTTTCAGAAGAGGTATCAATTACGCTGAATGACGAAAAACCTGTTGAAAATGTAAGTTTTGAACTTGTAGAAGTGATTGATGTTGAAGCTATTGCTGAACCCAATCAAGATGAAAGCACTAAAGCGCCAATCGGGACTTTAACGGAAATTGTTCTTCCTAAAACTGAAATTTCGTCAAAAAACGAAGAAATAATTGAATTTGAAAGTGAAGAGGAGGGAAGTGTAGAAAAATTGGAAGTCAAGCTTACCGAAAAGGAAGTAGAGGAAGTGACTCAGGAAGATTCAGTAGTTTTGGAAAAGGAGATTTTATCGCATATCATTGCATCTTCATATTCATTGGAGCTGGAGGAAAAAGGATTTGAATCTAAAAAAGAAGTTGAAAATATTTCTTTTGAAAATAATGAAACACAGGAAAAAATTAATTTGAATGAAAATCGATCTTTTTCTTCTTGGTTGAAAATAAATTCTGTTTCAAAAGAGAACGAAAAAACAGAAAAAGAACCTGAAATCGAAAAAGAAATCGTAAAAGAACAGTTAATTAATAATTTTATTCAAAACGAGGCGAAAATCGGTAAACCAAAAGCTGAATTCTTCTCTGCGCCCAAGAAAGCAAAGGAAAGCGTCGATGAAGACAAGTTGATTTATTCCGAAACTTTAGCCAATATTTTTGCACTTCAAGGTAATTTTCCGAAGGCAATTAAAGCTTTTGAACAATTATGCTTGACAATTCCAGAAAAAAAGCTTTACTTTGCAAAAAAAATAGAAGAACTAAATAAAAAAATAAATTCATAAATGACAACTTTATTATCGATCGTAATTATCTTAGCTAGTATTTTTCTAGTATTCATCGTATTTATTCAAAATCCAAAAGGAGGAGGTTTATCTTCTGATTTCGGTGCGGCTCATCAGTTAGGTGGTGTACAAAAAACAAATGATTTTGTTGAAAAAGCAACTTGGTCTTTAGCTGGAATTATCGCTGCTGCAAGTATTGTGTTAACAGTCATGAAAACTCCAGAGAGTCCTAAATTGCCTGAGCAAAACGCAACTGAACAAGGTCAACAAAAACCTGCAACACCAGCAAAAGGAAAATAAGAATTATAAACATTAGTTTAAAAATACTTGAAGCCAGCATTTTTTGTTGGCTTTTTTTTATTTTTGTAAACAAACATTTCAAAATTCAAACTTGAATTCCATTTACGAACAAATAGTTGCTATTGAAAACGGTAATGAAAAAGCTGTTTTATGCACCATCATTGCTACCAAGGGTTCAAGTCCAAGGAAAGTTGGTGCTAAGATGATCGTTTTTGAAAATGCATCCATTCTTGGTACAGTTGGAGGTGGAGCACTTGAAAAAAAAGTAATCGAAGAAGCATTAGATGTTCTTGAAAGCAACTTACCTGTGATCGTTATTCATAATTTGGTAAAAGAACTTGAAATGTGTTGCGGAGGAACTGTTGAATTATTTTTGGAACCCATTATGAATAGAAAAAAGTTATTGATTTTTGGTGCTGGACACATTGGGAATTCACTCGCTCGCTTTGCTCATGAATTAGATTTTAAGGTTAGCCTAATCGATGAAAGAATTGAACTTTTTGAAAATATTGGAACCGAAATCAACTGCCTAATCGAAAATCATGTAAGCGTTATGGAAAAGTTAACTTTTGACTCCAATACTTATGTGGTAATTGTAACACATGACCATGCTTTTGATCGCGAAATCCTTGCTTTATGTTCGAAAAGAAATCCCGCATATATTGGAATGATTGGAAGTCAACGAAAAGTGGAAGTGGCGAAAAAAATGTTATTGTCTTCAGAACTTTTGGACGAAAATGAAATTTCAAAAGTGGATATGCCAATCGGAATTGATATTTCAGCTAAAACTCCTCAGGAAATTGCAATAAGTATTCTAGCTAAATTGATTGAGTTGAGAAATTCAACAGAAAAATAGATTTTTTCAATTTTTATTAAAAGATTTTTCTTACTTTCACTTTCTAAAATTACTTTTATGCAGGACAAAATTTCATTTGTATTAGATAATAAAATTGAAACTATAGAATTTGGAAAGGAACACAAGCCAACGCATACCGTTTTAAATTATTTGAGAAAAAATCCATGTCACAAAGGTGTGAAGGAAGGTTGTGCAGAAGGAGATTGTGGCGCTTGTACGGTTGTTCTTGCTGAATTAAATCAAGATAACAAATTGAATTATAAAGCAATTGATTCTTGTTTGGTATTTTTACCAATGTTGCAAGGTAAACAATTAATCACAGTTGAGAATTTAAAATCAGCAGATGATTTGCTGCATCCAGTCCAAGATGCATTGGTGAAAGCAAACGGAAGCCAATGTGGTTTTTGTACTCCTGGAATCGTTATGTCCATGTTTTCTTTGTATAAAAATGAAAATGCTCCATCCAAAGAAGTAGTTGAAGATGCTTTAACAGGGAATTTATGCCGTTGTACGGGGTACAAGCCAATTATTGAAGCAACGATTCAATCCTGTAATTCAGATGGAAAAGATCATTTTTCAAACGATGAAACTCAGGTGATTTCATTATTGAAAGAAATTAAGGAATTAGCTGAATCAAAAGAAATTAAAACAGAAAATCAAAGCTATTTTCAGCCAAAAACGAAACAAGAGGCTTTACTTTTAAAAGAAAAACACCCTGATGCGATTGTAATAACAGGTTCAACTGACGTAGCATTACGAGTTACCAAAAGACATGAACTTTTGCCAGAAATAATTGATTTGTCGCACATTCAAGAAATGAAAAAATGTGTGGTTTCTGATTACATAGTGAAATTTGGTGCTGGAATGTCATTGGAGGATGTAAAACGCGTTTCTGAAACTGAATTACCACCATTATTCGAATTATTAGCCGTTTTTGGATCAAAACAAATTCGTGAAATGGGAACAATTGGTGGAAATATTGGTTCCAGTTCTCCGATTAGCGATACCCTTCCATTGTTGTTTGCATACAATGCTGATATCAAATTACAAGATTCAAAATCAGATCGTTTGGTAAATATGAATGATTACATTCTGGGTTACAGACAAACTGCAAAAAGACCAAATGAATTAATCACAACAATCATTGTCCCCAAACCAAATCCTAAGGCGATTATTAAATTTTACAAGGTTTCAAAGCGAAAAGATTTAGACATTTCAACTTTAAGCGCAGCCTTTAATTTGTTGTTGAATGGAAATATCATCGAAGATATTAAAATTGTTTATGGTGGAATGGCAGCTGTAACAAAACGTGTCATCAAGGCCGAAAATTATTTAATTGGAAAAACTTGGGATCGCAATTTCATCGAAGAAGCAATGGAAATTATCGGAAATGAATTTACGCCGCTTTCTGATGCTAGATCTGGTGCAGAATTTAGAACTTTGGCTTCAAAAAATCTCTTGTTAAAATTTTGGAGCGAAAATCAAATTTGATTTTTTAAAGAATGAGTGAAATTCAAATATATAAATCTGTTGAAAATGAAATTGAAATTGAAGTAAAATTTGATAATGAAACCGTTTGGTTAAGCCAAGAAGAATTATCGATTTTATTTCAAAGAGACCAATCGGTTATTTCTAGACATATAAAAAATGTTTTTGAAGAAGAATTAGCGAAAGAAAGCAATATGCATTTTTTGCATATTCCAAATTCGGATAAACCAATAAAAATTTACAATCTAGACGTAATTATTTCAGTTGGTTATAGAGTTAAATCAAAACAAGGGACACAATTCAGGCAATGGGCGACTCAAAGATTAAAAGATTACTTAATTAAAGGTCAAGCACTAAACTACAAAAGATTAGAAGAATTAAAAAACACAATAAATTTTATTAGTGATAATCTTCATAATGATAAATTGCAGTTGTCAGAAGCTAAAGGATTATTAGAAATAATTCAAAATTATACGCAAAGTTTTGTGTTATTGAATCAATTTGATAGTAACAATTTAGATTCTAGTAATTTAAAAGAACAGATAACTTATGAAATTAAATATGAAGAAGCTAATTCAGCGATTTTAAGGTTAAAAGAAGAACTTATTTACAAAAATGAGGCGACAAATTTATTCGGTAATCAAAAAGACGAAAGTTTTAAAGGGATTTTAGGAAATATTATTCAAAGTTTTGACGGATATTATTTATATCAAAGTATAGAAGAACAAGCCGCTCATTTGCTCTATTTCATAATCAAAAATCATCCGTTCAGTGATGGAAATAAAAGAATTGGAGCATTTATGTTTGTATGGTTTTTGGAAAAAAACAAACACCAATTTAAAAGAAACGGTGAAATTAAAATAAACGATAATGCCTTGGTGGTTTTAGCTTTACTTGTTGCACAAAGTGATCCCAACGACAAGGATTTAATGATAAAATTAATACTAAACTTAATAAAAAATTAAAATGAAATCTGTTAATCACGATAGTGCTCACAAACACGTAAGCGGCGAATCAATTTACATTGACGACATGCAAATCAACTCGCAGCTGTTGCATGGAAAAGTTGTTTATAGCAAAGTCGCTCACGCAAAAATAAAATCCATCGATTATTCTAAGGCTAAAGCTTTAGCAGGAGTTCATGCCATTCTTTCATACAAAGATATTCCAGGCGAAAATCAAATGGGGCCAGTGGTGCACGATGAACCATGTTTAGCAATTGATTTGGTGGAATGCATCGGACAAGCGATTTTATTGATTGCAGCAGAATCGGAAGAAATTGCAATTGAGGCTGAAAAATTAATCGAAATTGAATACGAAGAATTGCCAGCGATTTTAAATCTAAAAGATGCAATAGCGAAAAATTCATTACTTGGTCCAGCCAGAACCATGCAACGTGGAAATTTGGAAGAAGGATTTAAGGTTTCGAAACACATTTTAAAAGGAGAACTTGAAACTGGAGCACAAGAACATTGGTACTTAGAAACGCATATTTGTTTGTGCGTTCCTGGAGAAGGAAATGAAATTACTGCATACAGTTCTACACAACATCCATCTGAAACACAAGCAATTATTTGTGAAGTATTGGGGATTCCAAAGAATGAGGTTGTTGTTGAAATTCGCAGAATGGGCGGAGCTTTTGGTGGAAAAGAAACCCAAGCAAATTGGCTAGCAGCGTGGAGTGCCTTGCTTGCAAAAGCGACCAAACGCCCAGTGAAATTGAGACTTTTCAGAGACGATGACCAAATTATGACAGGTAAACGTCATCCGTATCTAATCGATTACGAAATTGGATTTGATGACGATGGAAAAATTTCTGCATTAAATGTCACTCAAAATGCAGATGGTGGTTATGCTACAGATTTGAGTTTCGCCATTTTGGAAAGAGCTATGTTGCATGCAGATAATTGCTACTTCATTCCTAATATTTTAGTGACTGGTAAAGCCTACAAAACAAATTTACCATCAAATACAGCTTATAGAGGATTTGGTGGCCCGCAAGGAGTTGCAGGAATTGAAACCATGATGGACAAGATTGCTCGCTTTTTGAAAAAAGATCCTGCAGAAGTTCGAAAAATAAACTTTTATGGCATTGATTCAGAAAACATAACGCATTACGGTCAAGAAGTTGAATTGAATCGAATTCACACGATTTACGATCAATTGATGGAAAGCTCGGATTACAAAACTAGAAAAGAATTAGTTGCTAAATTCAATGCCGAAAATGAATTTTACAAACGAGGAATCGCTATGACTCCCGTGAAATTTGGAATTTCATTTACAACAACATTTTTAAATCAAGCAGGTTCCTTAGTAAATATTTATACAGATGGAACCGTTTTGGTAAATCATGGAGGAACTGAAATGGGACAAGGTTTAAATACCAAAATCAGTCAAATTGCCGCCTTAGAATTTGGAATTAGTTTGAGTAAAATCAAAGTGAATGCAACCAATACTTCCAAAGTTCCAAATACCTCTGCAACTGCCGCTTCTGCTGGAACAGATCTAAACGGAATGGCGGTAAAAGTTGCTATTGATAAAATAAAAGCCAATTTAGCTGGATTTTTGCTTGGAGAATTTAACAAAGAAAATCCTTCAAATCCGACGAAAATTGAAGACATTCATTTTGAAAATGATGAAATTTTTGACAAGGTAAATCCTGAAAGGAAAATAAGTTTTGATAAAGCTGTATCTTCAGCTTATTTCGCGCAAATAAGTTTGAGTTCAAACGGTTTTTACCGTACTCCAAATATCGCTTGGGACAAAATTGCTGGCTGGGGAAAACCATTCAATTATTTCGCCTACGGAATGTGTGTAAGTGAGGTTGAAGTTGACACCCTAACTGGATTTTATAAAAACTTGCGGACAGATATTTTACACGATTGTGGAGATTCAATCAATTCAGGTTTAGACATCGGACAAGTAGAAGGTGCTTACATGCAAGGAGTTGGTTGGTGTACCACAGAAGAATGTAAACGCAATGACAAAGGAGTTTTATTAAATCATTCACCAGATACGTACAAAATTCCATCGGTTCAAGATATTCCGATTGACTTCAGAACAAGTTTATTGCAAAATGCGCCAAACCCAAATGCAATTCGAAAAAGTAAGGCGGTGGCAGAACCACCATTTATGCACGGTTTGGCAACTTGGTTGGCGATTAAAGACGCTATTTCAGCTGTTGGAAATCATGAACTTGAACCAGAATTTAGAATTCCTGCAACAAACGAAGTGATATTGTTGAGTATTGATAAATTGAGGAAAGGAATTTGATTTTAAACAGCGAGTTCGCGCGGGCGAAAAGCAAGTAGCTGCATGAAATTACTTGCCTAAGCAAACAGCTTTGGTGGCTTTGACTTCAGGAAAACCCGCACAAAGCTAGTTTTGCTGGCAAGAAATGAATGCACTACTGCTTGTAGACCGGAATAGCGCCAAAAATAAAGGTCTTTTTACTCTTCACCAATTTCTAGAATCACATTACCAACTTTTTGACCCGTTTCAACGTATTTAGTTGCCTCCACAATATCCTCCAATTTGTAACTTCGATCTATTACTGGCATAAATTGTTTTGTTTCTACTAAGTTTTTTATAAATAAAGTATCTTCTTTATTGATTGTTGGAAGAGGAAATAACAGTTTTTTCTTACTGAAAAAGGGGGTCCAAAGAGCTAAATAAATGTTTTCTCCGTTTTTGCCCAATTCCGTTGAAATGTAAATTCCATTTTCTTTTAGAACCTTTTTAGCTTCTCCAAAAGAACTTTTTCCTACGGCATCAAAGACAAAATCGTATTTTTCGTCTGTTTTTGTGTAATCTTCTTTTGTGTAATCTAGTACTACATCTGCTCCAAGTGATTTTACTAAATCAACATGATTACTGCCGCAAACAGCTGTAACGTCTGTTTCAAAATGATGTTTTAACATTTGGACTGCTGAGGAGCCAATTGCTCCAGTTCCACCAATAACGATAATCTTTTGTCCTTTTTTAACTTTTGCAGCTCGAATATCGCACAAAGCATAATGGGAACCTTCTAAAATTGCAGCTGCAGTAGAAAAAGGTAAATCTTCAGGTATTGTGGCAACTGCTTTATTTTCTCCGATGCATTTATATTCAGCGTAAGAACCAAATTTTTTATCATCGAATCCGAAAACTTTATCTCCCACTTTAAATTGAGTTACCGCTGATCCAATTTCTTCGACGATTCCAGCGAATTCGCTTCCTAAAACATTTAATTTTGGTTTAAATAAACCACTAAATAGCCTCGAAATCACGTATTCAGCGCTTCGGAAGCCACAATCGGTGCGATTAATGGTAGAACAAATCACCTTAATTAAAATTTCATCGGCTAAAGGAGTCGGTTTTGGAAATTCTTCAATTTTCATTACTTCAGGAGGGCCATATTTTCTGTAAACACTTGCTTTCATAGTTCAAAAATAAGATTTTTATTAATACTTTGAGATTCTGAGTTAATATTCGCCAAGAGACAATAAAACCAAGGTGCATGCTAGCTCAAATTCAATATTATTTTCTTTCAAGATCTCCATCAATTCAGGATTTTCTGCACCAGGATTAAAAATTACCCTTCTTGGTTTCAAGGAAACAATTTTATCATAAAAAGGACTTTGGTTTTGAGGACCTAAATAAAGCGTTACTGTATCCACTTCCCAATTTGGATTCCATCCGGTTTCTATTGGGATACCGACAATTTCTCCCGTTTTTTGTCCAAATAAAATTACTTCGTGTTTGTATTGTCTTAATCGAATTGTTGCAATGTTTGAGTAGCGATTTGGATTAGTGCTAGCGCCGAGAACGAGTGTTTTTTTCATTATTTATTGTTTAAAAAAAAGATTCATTTGCAAGTCATTTTGAATATTCCCTGCGTATTCGTTTTGTTTTAAGCCAAAGGTAGAAATAAATGTTAAGAAAATGGATTTTCGCGTTTTTGTTTCAGTTTTGAAGGCATTAATTTTATTTCTGAGCTCCAAATCATATTTTTTATCTATTTCAAATGGATTGATTGAAAATTTGATTTCACATAAATTGATTATTTGATCTCTGCGGTCAATCAATAAATCTATTTGTACACCATTTTCACTTTGAGTACTTTTCCAGTTTCCAATTTTTGTCTCCATCCCATTGATACCTAATGCTTTGAGGATTTCTTCTTGATGGTACAAACAAATTTGTTCAAAGGCGTAACCTCTCCAAGCTCTTTGTTTAGGATTGTCGATTAATTTTATCCAATGATTTGATGTTGCATTCTTTTCATTTTGAATAAATCGTAAATAAAACATGGAATAAAAGTCACTCAATTGATACAAACTATTTCTCGATTTTCGCTCAAATGGCTCGTACTTTCTTATAAAACCACTTTCTTCTAATTCAAATAAAAGTCTAGTTATGCTTCCTCCGTTAGACATTTTCGTTTCACGAATAATTTCATCTCTTGTTAAACCCATTAATTTTTTAGAAAGTACCTTAATTATTGCTTCATGCTTTTCATATTTGTTGAAAAGAGATTTGAAGATAATTCTAAATTCATTCTGTAGTATTCCATTTTTAGAAAAGCAAAGTTTATCAATTTGCTGTGTGGCGCTTTTTCCTTTTTCTAGGTACTCCCAATAGTAGGGAATTCCTCCCAAAACCATATATAATTGGATTAATTGATATTCATCTAAATGTATTCCTTTTGATATTGCAAATTGTTGACATTCTTTCAATGTGAATGGTTCAATTTTTAACCTATGTGTTAAACGATTATGTAATCCGCCTTTGTTATTTATTATTTTTTGAAGCATCCAAGCTGCAGCAGAACCGCAAACAATTAATAGTACGTCTTTTCGGTTTGAAGCCCAACTATTCCAAAAATGTTCTAATGCTTGAATAAAAAACGAATTTCTAATGTCAAACCAAGGCAATTCATCAATAAAAATAACCTTCTTTTTTTGATTGGAGTTTTCTATCAATTTTTTTATTTCTTGAAAAGCTTCTAGCCAATTGTTAATTTCATTTTCCGAAAATTTAGGGTCTTGATCCCTCAAAGAAATTTTGAAATTCGCTAATTGCATTTGATGTTTCACGTTTGCTAAGCCTGTCAAATGAAAAGTCATTTTATCTTTGAATAAATTCCGAATCAAATAAGTTTTCCCAACTCGTCTGCGGCCATATAATGCTATGAAATCTGATTTTTCAGCATGATAACAATTGTTTAGAATTTCGATTTCATTTACTCTTCCAACCATATTCACTTTATATATTTAGATACAAATATATAAAATTACTATTTAAATCAAGTAATATAATTATAATTTTGATTTAAAATTAAAAAATGTAATTATAAATCATTTAATTTAATGTATTTATTGATTTAAATATAATTTTTCAATATATAAAGCCAAATATGATTTTAAATAATTGAAAATAAGAGTATTGAGTATTTTGTTTTTTCAAACCTCTTCATAATCCACATCTTCAGCATGTGGATTTGATTTTCTTGAAATAGAAATCTTTCCTTTATTTTTTTCTACAAATTCCTTTTCTTTTTTCAATTGTGCAGATCGTTCTCGCAAAACATTTTGTTCAGCGATGTTTCGTCTTGCAACCATCAATTGACCTAAAAACCGAAGTGCAACAAAAACTCCAATTAAAATTAAGACAGTTTTAAAAAGCCCAGAAATACTTAAAAGAATTGACATAAGACCACAAAGATAATAAACTTAGAAATTAATTATGAAATTTCAACTAAAATCAACGACAAAATCAGAGTTTACGAACAATATAAATTTAATATCTAATTATAATTTTTGAGTTCGAGGCGTTTTACTATTTAAAAAAGTTTGAGTTTTCTTAGATAAATGAAAAGTTTTTAAATCAAAGCAACGATGAAATCAGACCTTTAGCCCTGAATTTTAATATAAAATTTTAGGGTCTGAGTTTTAGGAGCTTTTAAAATGGAAATTTTTGAGTTTATACCGAACATGTTTTCAATATAGTCCAATGAATAGGACTATTTTCAAACTATATCGGCATTATACAAAACTTCTATTGGACTAAAATATATTCCTACTTGGTATTACTTTAGTAAATGATAAAATTTCAACCAAAATCAACGACAAAATCAGAGTTTACGAAACATAATTATAATTTTTGAGCTCGAGGCGTTTTACTATTTAAAAAAGTTTGAGTTTACTTAGGTAAATGAAAAGTTTTTAAATCAAAGCAAACATGAAATCAGACCTTTAGCCCTGAATTCTAATATCAAATTTTAGGGTCTGAGTTTTAGGCGCTTTTAAAGTGAAAATTTTTGAGTTTACTTTAGTAAATGATAAAATTTGAACTAAAAGCAACGACAAAATCAGAATCTAAAAATGATATTACTTCGATAGGTGCATGTTACGCTCGCTATAAATCTTCGTAAAGAAAGGATCTTTCAAGTTTTTAATAAATCGAATTCCTTCTCCAGTAGATTTCATTTCTGGACCCAATTCTTTTTTCACATCAGGGAATTTTTCGTAAGAGAAAACAGGGATTTTAATCGCATATCCACCTTTTCGTGGGTTGAATTTAAAATCTTTCACTTTCGAATGACCCAACATGACTTTGGTAGCATAATTTACATATGGTTCGTCATACGCTTTCGCGATAAACGGAACGGTACGAGAAGCACGCGGATTTGCCTCAATCACATAAACTTTGTCGTCTTTGATTGCAAATTGAATGTTAATTAATCCAACTGTTTTCAATTCTAAAGCTACTTTTTTCGTGATGTCTTCAATTTGAGTCATAACTAAATCACCTAACTTGTAAGGAGGAAGTAAAGCGTGTGAATCACCAGAGTGAATACCTGCTGGTTCAATGTGCTGCATCACACCAATGATGTAAACGTCTTCTCCGTCGCATATTGCATCAGCTTCAGCTTCGATTGCTCCGCCTAAGAAATGATCTAATAAAATTTGGTTTTCACCCATTTCACCGATGATATCAACTACGTGGTGTTCCAACTCTTCTTCGTTGATAACGATTTTCATTTTTTGTCCACCCAAAACATACGAAGGACGAACCAATAAAGGGAAACCTAATTCTCTTGAAAGCTCAATTGCTTGTTCTGCATCTTGAACAATTCCATATTTCGGGAAAGGAATATTGTTTGCTTCTAAAACCTTTGAAAAACGTCCACGATCTTCAGCCAAATCCAGGGCATCAAAACTTGTTCCCATAATTTTGATTCCGTAGCGTTGCAGTTTTTCTGCCAATTTTAAAGCAGTTTGACCACCTAATTGCACAATTACACCTTCAGGTTTTTCGTGCATGATGATGTCGTAAATGTGTTCCCAGAAAACTGGCTCAAAGTACAATTTATCAGCTGTATCAAAATCTGTAGAAACCGTTTCAGGATTGCAATTAATCATGATGGTTTCGTAGCCACATTCTTTAGCTGCCAAAACACCGTGTACACAAGAGTAATCAAATTCAATTCCTTGACCTATTCTATTTGGACCAGAACCTAAAACAACAACTTTTTTCTTGTCTGTAACAATACTTTCGTTTTCGTATTCAAATGTCGAATAGTAATATGGTGTTAATGCTTCAAATTCAGCCGCACAAGTATCTACCATTTTGTAAACACGTTGAATGTTGAATTCTTGACGTTTTTTGTACACTTCTGATTCCAGACAACGCAACAAATGTGCAATTTGTCTATCGGCGTAACCTTTTTGTTTCGCATCAAACAATAATTCTTTCGGAATACTGTCTAAATGAAACTTTTCGATTTTACGTTCTAATTTGATTAAATCTTCGATTTGTTTTAAGAACCAAATGTCGATTTTTGTTTTCTCTACTATCTTTTTAAAAGGAATTCCTAGTTTGATGGCATCGTAAATGTGAAACAAACGGTTCCAGCTAGCAAATTCCAAACTGTGTAAAATTTCATCTTGATTTGTTAACTCTCTTCCATCAGCTCCTAAACCATTTCTATTGATTTCTAAAGATTGACAAGCTTTTTGTAAGGCTTCTTGAAAAGAACGACCAATTCCCATTACCTCTCCCACAGATTTCATTTGAAGACCTAACTTACGGTCAGTTCCTGGGAATTTATTGAAGTTCCAACGTGGGATTTTTACGATTACGTAATCCAAAGTTGGTTCGAAAAGTGCTGAAGTTGTTTTTGTAATTTGATTATTCAATTCATCCAAATGGTAACCGATAGCCAATTTAGCAGCGATTTTTGCAATTGGATAACCTGTAGCTTTTGAAGCCAAAGCCGACGAGCGCGAAACACGTGGATTGATTTCAATAGCAATAATATCTTCGTTATTATCTGGTGAAACAGCAAATTGAACA
>CAZHLZ010000023.1:0-20188 GCA_964532475.1 uncultured Chitinophaga sp. | reverse complement strand
ATATTAGGAAGGAAAGCTCCTACCTTTTGGTTATCTGTTTTAGGCAAAAATGGATTTGAAGGAATTCTAAAAAGCTCGGTTTTAAGTTCAACCTGCAGAAGCAAAATATTCTTCTGATCCAATTCTTTCGTGATAAGAACATCTATCACAAACATAAGAATTTTTCACAAAATCAGCCTGAGTGAATACCGTTTTACAGTTATTACACTTATGCCATAATCCTTCAGGAGTTTCTTTTTTCTCCTTTGTAGAGGTTGTAATTCCTTCTTTATTTCTTTTAAACCAGCTCATGTTTTTATTAATTGAGAATTGAGAATTATGAATTGAGAATATTTCCCATTCTACATTTTCAATTTTACATTCTTAATTTTATAATGTATTTATGTTATTCAAGTCTTCGAAAGCTTGTGTTAATCTTTTTACAAAAGTTAACTCGCCTTCTCTAATCCATTTTCTTGGATCGTAGTATTTTTTATTTGGTTGGTCGTCTCCTTCAGGATTTCCTATTTGTGTTTTCAAATATTCGATTTTTCCTGTCATATAATCTCTAACGCCCTCTGTGTAAGCAAATTGCAAATCAGTATCCAAATTCATTTTGATTACACCGTAACCAATTGCTTCACGAATTTCTTCTAAAGTTGAACCTGAACCTCCGTGAAATACAAAATCAACTGGATTGTGCCCAGTATTAAATTTATTTTGGACAAAATCTTGAGAATTTTTTAAAATAACAGGAGTTAATTTCACATTTCCTGGTTTGTAAACTCCATGAACATTTCCGAAAGCGGCAGCAATTGTAAAACGAGGACTAATTTTCATTAATTCTTCATAAGCATAAGCAACTTCTGAAGGTTGAGTATATAATTTTGAACTATCAACATCAGAATTATCAACACCATCTTCTTCACCACCAGTGATTCCAAGTTCGATTTCTAAAGTCATGCCCATTTTTGACATTCTCGCCAAATATGTTTTACAAATTTCAATATTCTCTTCGATTGGTTCCTCAGAAAGATCGATCATGTGTGAGCTATACAAAGGTTTTCCTGTTTCTGCGAAATATTTCTCACTTGCATCCAATAAACCATCAATCCAAGGAAGTAATTTTTTAGCGCAATGATCAGTGTGTAAAATAACAGTCGCACCGTACAATTCCGCCATTTCATGTACATGTTTTGCACCTGATACTGCACCTGCGATTGCTGCTTTTTCATTTTCGTTGGATAAACTTTTTCCAGCATTGAAATGTGCTCCTCCATTAGAAAATTGAATAATCACGGGAGCATTTAGTTTGGCTGCAGTTTCCATGACTGAGTTAACTGTACTTGAACCAGTTACATTGACAGCAGGTAAGGCAAACGCTTTTTCTTTCGCGTATCTAAAAATTTCTTGAACTTGATCTCCTGTAGCAACGCCAGGCTTGATGTTATGAGACATAGATAATAAATTAACTTTTAGCCTGCAAAAATAATAATAAAAGACTAAATTTCGTCAAAAAAATAAAATAAGTTATATTCACTAAAAGAAATAGCACTACTTATCTTTTATTTATTCCTTCTAAGCTTCGATTATGCTGATTTTTGGTACTTTTCTTTTTTATCTTCCGGACATTTTGCTTTGATTTTCTGATCTTTTTCAAAATTTGCTTATCCATTAAGTTGAAACTTTGCCAAGTTGAATTTTTTATTTTCCAAAGAAACGTTCGCTTTTTCGCTAGTAGTTCATCTTTTAATGTGCATCTATAATATCCATATTCGTCAAATAATGTTGGGTTTTTATGATAAAACTCAAGCATTAAATCTACATTGTTTGTTGAAAGTGAATTCAAATAGGCAAGATCAATTTCTTCCACTTTTTTGTAGGATAAATTATGTTTTGTTATAATCCTGTCCCAGGGAAAAAACGAACAAAAAATAATCATATAAAACCAAGTTTGAAAATTTAGATTCATGTTGTACCAATAATTTCTTTTTGAATAAATGCTTTTTGCGGTGTAAATGAGTCCAATGATGGAAAGAAACAAAAAAACAAATACCCCAATTCGCAAATAAGTGATTTGATTTAATGAATACCAATAGTTTCTTATGGAGGTGTTAAAAACCATCATTAAATTTTGAGCAATCCAAGCGTAAATTAAAGTTTTAATTAACTTATTTTTTATTTTAAATTGTTGAATTCCAAAAATTAACGCGATTGCAAGGATAATTGAAACCACAATGCACGTAACTGCGAAATGCAAGAAATCAGAAATAAAGATATTTGAAGGTAACTTTTCCATGATAAATAAACTGTTGATATCAAGCGAATTTAGGAGTAAAAGCATTAGATTTAGACAAAAGAATACTGAAATCGCAATGATAGTTATGAATTTTTTAATGTCTGTTTCTTGTTCCTGATCTTCTTGTAATTCTTCTATGTTTTTGTCAGTGTCCCAAGAAGTTAATTTTAAGTCAATGTATGGATTAACAAGTGTAAATAGGAGAAAAAATCCAAATAAGGTGAAGAAAACTAATGGAAGGTCCAGCCAATCAAAATTAATTTTATTTGTGAAATCAGAAAATAGAGGATTGGCTCCTTTGTACAAAAAGAAAAACAATAATATTAAAACAAAACTTATAAATAGCGCAGCTAAATAAATTAATTTGTTACCCTTGGAATCAGTTTTTTCGCGATGAAAGTATCTTTTGTAAATTTTTTCAAAGGCACTAATTGGAGATGCAAAACTTACGTACAAATTGAGCAAAAAAGTGTTTTTTAATTCAAATGCCTTGCCAATAGTGACGATAAAAGAAAAATACCATGCAAAAACAGATAAGTCTGTGTGGACAATAAAAATATTTAGGGCAGTTAAAAAATTAATTATAAAGGCAAAGTACCACCTTTTTGATAGATTGATTTTGTTAATGGAAATATTTACAAGTCCATAAATTAGGGTAAAAATCAAATAGTTTATTCCAGCGGCTTGTTCGTAGAATAAAATTGTAAAAAGTAGTGCACTTGCGGCAACTAAGACATCGTGTTTTTTCATGATTTTAAATTTTAATTATTATTTGTACTTATTTCTCCTTTTAATTTCAAGGACTCTATATTTTGATTAATGTTTTTGAGATATATGAATCCAAAAAGACCAAAGCAGCAATCAATGATCTGATGAAAAAAAGGAATATCTCGAATTGGTCCACAAATGAAAGCAAGAGGAAAAATCAAAACACAAGCAAGCATTCCAATTTTTAAATTGAGTTGATATTGAATTGGCTGTTGGTAAACGGGAATAAAGAAAAGTGCAATAATAATATGTGCAAAAGCAAGCCAATCGGTTCCGTACATCATTTCCACAGGGCTGTTATTGATAACCTCCTCTAAATGACTTATCCACGTTGAGATAAAACTTGGGAATAAGTGTTGAGTTTTTGACAATAATTTGATTTCCAGTTTCAAAGGAAATGCAGTTATCCCGCTAAGTATTAAAGCCCCCATAAAGAAGATTAACTTTCGTTTTATTATTTTTTCCTTTTCCATTATCCAACTTTAAAAGTACTTTGAATTACAAAGTAAATGCGCAAAAAAAAGTTTACTGATTCATTTTTATTATTGCCTCTAAGGCACTTAAATGGTCTTCGAAGGCTTTAATTCCAAGTTTTGTTGCAGAATAAGATGTTTGAGGTTTCTTTCCAATAAATTCCTTTTTTATATGAATGAAAGCTTCCTTTTCAAGCGCATTGATGTGACTAGCAATGTTTCCATCCGTTGCTTGTAAAAGTTCCTTCATTCGGTTAAAATCCATACTGTCATTGACCATCAAAACGCTCATGATACCCAGTCGAATGCGGTTTTCGAAAGCCTTATTTAATTTATGTATGTTATCAAATTGTGCCATTTATTTTCGATCGTATTTATACCAAACCAAAACACCATAAATAATATGTAGCACTCCAAATCCGATGGACCAAAAAAGTAGTCCTTTCCCCAGGTAAAAAAGAGCCATGAAGCCAAGAATGATTTCCAAAATCCCAAGTATTTTTATGTCGTGATAGGTGTATTTACTTCCATTAAAAAGTGCTAAGCCATAAAATATTAGCATACTTGGTGCAATCAAAAAGACAAAATAGCCACCATAGAAAAGCATCGCTAAAGAGAAAACTCCTCCGCAAACAAGTGGAATAGCGATATTCAAGAACAACTTCTTACTTGATTGGTCAAACAATTTTTGTCCCTTTTTTCTTGCTTTATTGCGAGAAAATAAAAATGCCAAAAGGATTGAAGAAATTAATACGACTAGGCAAATTGAAAAAATAATGAGAATCAAATTTTCTTCCGTTGCAATCAAATCAAACAAAAGGTTTTGACCTTGAAAGTATAAATCAAATTGGGTTTTCCCAAAATAAGCTCCCGCAAGGGCGAAAATTCCTGCGAAGATTCCTGAAAAACCACTTAGCGAAAGGAATTTGGTCGATTCCATCATCAATTTACGAATGTCTTGAATTGCTTCTAATTGTTCTTTTTCTTTTGACATATAAAAGTACTTTGAATTGCAAAGTTATTATATCAATTTAAATATACAATAGAATTTAAAGAAAATTAACAAATATTAATTCATTGTAGACCAATAGGCTTGTCTTTGAATCAGTTGAATTCAAAAATCTCACAAAATAAGCAATCCTAAATCGCGCAATTGCGCAAACACTTGACCATTTAGGTACTGCGAGAAATCCCCAATTTGTGCCTTTTCAAATGAATCTTGACTTGCTTCAAGCGTCAGTGTTTGTTTTGATGAAATTTCGATATTTTGAATTAAATCAGCAATCCATTTTCCTAAATCTTCTTTTACTTGAATGCTTTCTTCTGACTTTTTAGAGCTAAAATTCAAATTCGCCATTTTTAAGGTTTTCCCCTTTTTGTTTTTGATGAAAAATGAAATTTCGGGAGCTTTTCCAAGAAATACAAGTTTTGAATGTGCTTTTAATTCAATCGGATCAGCAAAATCAATGGCTCTCTCAATGTAATTTTTTGGAACTAAGGTGCGTGGAACTTTAAAATCAAACCATTGTTGTAAGGGAAGTTCGAATCCAATTCCGTGCATGTAATTGAACAGAGATTTTTTTAATCCTTCACTAAATGCTGCATGGTCGCAACCACTTGGGTCTTCGTGAAATAAATCGTTGTTTGCAAAAGTTCCTTCCTCTAAATTTGTACGAATAACGCCATATTTTTCTGGATTTAGACCAACGGGACTGTGCGCTGTCATTGCGAATTGATGCCAAAAACCTGATTGTATTGCACCAATTTCGGTTAATTGACGAACCATTTCAAGTGAATCTATGGTTTCTTGTGCCGTTTGAGTTGGAAATCCATACATTAAATAAGCATGAACCATAATTCCTGCTTGCGTAAAATTATCAGTCACTTTTGCTACTTGGCCAACTGTCACTCCTTTATCAATTAATTGCAGTAAACGGTCTGATGCAACTTCTAATCCTCCAGAAACAGCAATGCAACCGGAATAGGAGAGGAGTTTACATAAATCCTCGGAAAAACTTTTTTCAAAGCGAATGTTAGTCCACCAAACAACAGTTAATTTTCGTCGAATAATTTCTAATGCTACATCGCGCATTAGGGCTGGAGGTGCTGCTTCGTCAACAAAATGAAAACCATTATTTCCAGTTGTTTGAATCAATTCTTCGATACGATCGACTAAAATTTTAGCTGTTGTGGCTTGGTAAGTTTGAATGTAATCCAAAGAAATATCGCAAAAAGTGCATTTTCCCCAGTAACAACCATGTGCCAATGTTATTTTGTTCCAACGACCATCATTCCACAAGCGGTGCATTGGATTGGCGATTTCAATTACTGATAAATACTTGTCTAGGAGTAAATTAGAATAATCTGGAGTTCCGACATCTTTTTGCTTGAAGTCAGGTGTTTGGGAATTATTGATGTAACAAACTTCTTGGTTTTTTACTAGAAATGTACGTTTTAAATCGTCCTCTTTTCTAGTTCCTTCAAGGAACTCAAGAAGATTTAGAATTGGAGCTTCCCCATCGTCCAAGGTAATAAAATCTATGAAATCAAAAACACGAATGTCTTTTAAAGAACGTAATTCTGTATTTGCATATCCACCACCCAAACAAATTTTTATTTCAGGATGGTTTTGCTTAATCCATTGTCCACATTTAAACGCACTGTACAAATTCCCAGGGAAAGGCACTGAAATAGCGACTAAACTTGGATTTCCTGCTGCTATTTTTTGTTTTAAAAGTTGAATCAGAATGTCGTCAATGTAGGTGTTATTGTTGTTTAAAGCGGCATTTAATTCAGAAAAAGAAGAGGCGGATCTTCCCAAACGTTCAGCATATCGACTAAAACCAAAATGCGGGTCGATGCATTCAATGATTAAATCTGAAATATCTTCTAAAAACAAGGTTGCTAAATGCCTGGCTTTGTCGCGAATCCCCATTGTACCAAATGCCCATTCTAAATCTTCAATTTGCTGAAAACGTGATGCTTCGGGTAGAAAATTCCGCTCGCAAATTAAATGTGCTAAAGTTGGATTTCTGTCGTGTAAAAAAGATATTACCGGCTCAATTGCTTGAATATAAGAATCTTGGAGTCTAATTATTCGTTTGCTATTTGATGATATATTTAGATTTGGATCAATAGAGTCAAATATTCCTTTCAAGCCTTTGGAAGAAAATAGCTCTAAAATCACTTCGATTCCCAAGTCACATTGATAGGATTCTATGTTTTTTGTGTTCAAGAAACCTTTTAAATACGCTGTCGCTGGATAAGGTGTATTTAACTGCGTAAATGGAGGAGTGATGAAAAATACTTTTTGTTTCAAGGGGAATTATTTTTTCCAAAGTTCGTATTTATTTATGAAATGAGAACAAGAAGATCAATTAAAATTAGAATTCAATTCCTATTTTTGTATTATTTAAATCCAACCAAATTTAGATAATTTTCGTTAGATTAATATGAGAACCTTATTTCTACTTATTATTCTATTTATTTCTCCGAAATTGAACTTCTTTTCTCAGGAAAAACCGAAAAGCAAAAAAGAAATTTCTTTTGGAATCATTCCTTACGAGCTTTTGGGAAGAAGAAGTGGAAGTATGTTACTTGTTGAGGGAGAGCATTTTTCGTATGGATTTGCTGCTTCTTATCTTTACGACACAAGGTATGATGGCGGATACTTGACACCTTACAAAAATGATCGATTTTTCTTCGAAGGACTTTTATGTGATTTTATGTTTGGATTTGGTAATTATGATAATTCTAGCCATTATTATTTTAATATAGGACCACATTTCCTTTACTATGATTTCGCAGCTGTTACGAATGGTAAAGTTGGGGATGAAATTGGTTACACAAAGTATATAAACGGTCAAAAAGTTGGTGGACATCTTTCCTTTTTATATTTACATAAAATAACAGAGAATGGTAGTATCCGTTTCTTTGTTAAGCCAAGTTTTTATTTATCTTATTTTGAACGAACTTTTTCTGGCAATTATTTATCTAAATCAAATCCTCCTCCTCAATTTCAAGCTAAACCAGCCTTTCAATCTGGTGTCAAAGCGGAATTAGGAATTTCTTTAGGCTTATTTTTGAATATTAAATTTATGAAGAACTGAATTAAAAAAGCTATCACGAAATAATTGAAGCATATTAAAACGCTCATTTTCCGTCGTATAGAACTTCAATTGCTACCTCATTTTTACGATTGATTACATCCCAAGGAGCGTTGTATCTCATGTACATGTAATCACCAACTGTTGAAAGATTATTTTTTTGCAAAATATCTTTTAGTTTTTCTATGTGTTCTTTAATTTTACTATCGGAAGAAAAACCACCATAAGAAATTACAGCAAGTGTTTTTGGTTCTACAGTCGTTATTTTTACTTGTTTTGAACTTGGATTTGGCAAATCCTCTTGTTTGTAACTTTTTTGCATCACAAAATACATGCTTGCACTATCTCCCATATTCATTATAACGGGAGAAGTCATGGCTATTTTTTTATTTTTTTCGTTTCCACCAAAAATGTATCCAGCAATGGTTCGGAACCCATTACTACCATTATTATCAAAGGAATCATCACTTAAACTTGTTTTTGCAACCACCATTTTTGGGTAAAGGCGAACTTCAACTTCTTCAATCGTTTTCAGCACTTTGTATTCTGGTGTTTCGGTACCTTTACTTGAAAACGACATTATTAAAACTATTAAGGCTATTAAAAAGATGCTTGCCGCTGAAATCCATAGGAATTTATTCATGAGTGTTTTCTTGAAGAACAAGTGATGTGCTTTAATGTTTAATCTATGTACAAAATATCGACAAAAACCCAATTCAAATCAGGAACAAATTATTTAATGCAAAAATTATATCACAAAAAAAGCTCATCTACGATAGATGAGCTTTTCAATTTTTTATTAATTTAAACTTATTCTCTATTTCCCATTAATCGTAAAAGAGATAAAAATAAGTTGATAAACAGAATGTATAACATCAAACCACCAATCAAGGAAAGTTTACGTTTTTCCAATTGACCTAAGTTTGGATCTTCTCCAATGTATTTCAATTGTTGCATTTGGTAGGCTGTTAAACCTGTAAAAACAAATACCCCTAACACTGAAATCCAGAAGGACATTCCTTCGCTTTTCATGAAAATGTTCACAATTCCCGCGATGAAAATCCCGATGAACACCATATACAATAAACTTCCAAACTTGGTTAAATCTGTTTTCGTGGTATAACCTAAAATTGCCATCGCAGCAAAAGAACCTGCTGTAACAATGAAAGTTGTAAAAATGGAACCAATATCATACACAATGAAAATTGTACTTAGACTTAATCCCATCAAGGCAGCGTAAATTCCAAAAAGAACAAATAATAAAGGCATTGACAATCTGTTATAGGCCATTTGAATTAACAAACCTAGGCCTACTGGTGCAAATGCAACAACGTAAAACAACGGTGAAATTGAAGCTACACCATTTGACATGGAAATGAAATACTTTGAAATAAATTCTGGTGTACCGCATAAATAAGCAATTGAACCAGAAATCCCTAAAGCGATAAACATGTAAGTGTAAACATTCACGAAAAACTCGCTTGTCATGGCTTTTGCATCAGGCCCGTACTGTTTTTGAGAAAAAATATTATCTAACATTTTACTATAATTTAATTTTGTGCTAAGGTACTAAAAAAGTTAGTTAAGACAACAGAACTAGTTTTAAATTTTGTTAAAACTAATGTAATTTTGCTTGAATTAAGTTGATGAATTCTTTTCGAGTAGCTTCGTTGTTCATAAAAAGTCCAGTAAACGCACTTGATGTGGTAACAGAATTTTGTTTTTGCACGCCACGCATTTGCATGCACATGTGAGCACACTCAATTACAACTGCAACTCCTTTTGGTTTTAGAGTCTCTTGAATGCAATCTCTGATTTCGATTGTCAATCGTTCTTGCACTTGTAATCTTCGAGAAAAAGCATCCACCACACGCGGTATTTTACTTAAACCAACAATTGTTCCATTTGGGATGTAAGCAATATGTGCTTTACCGAAAAATGGAAGCATGTGGTGCTCGCACATGGAATACACCTCAATATCTTTAACAATCACCATTTCAGAATATTCTTCGTGAAATAATGCTGACTTCAAAATTTCTTTTGGGTCGATGTCATAACCATGAGTTAAGTATTGCAGTGCTTTTGCAACTCTCTCTGGTGTTTTTAACAAACCTTCTCGCGTTGGATCTTCTCCTATATCTTTTAAAATATCGTTGTAAACCGTTGCAATTCGTTGTGTAACTTCTTCTTTGTAATAATTGTCGCTCATTTAAATAAGTTTGAATAAATAATATATGTTAAACCAACAAAGCTCAAAAAGGTTCTTTTCCTCCAAAATATTCAACGAAATTATTCTCTGTCTCTACTAATTTTATTTTTGCTAATTCTCCTCCTGCCTCAGCAATTTTAGATTCCAAACGTTCCCAAATTTTTATGGCAACATTCTCAGTAGAAGCCATCAAGTCTTTCAAAAATGGAACATCTAAATTCAGGTTTCGGTGGTCTAAGTGATCAATTATTTCTTTCTGAATTATTACACTTAAGGTTTTTAAGTCAATTACAAATCCTGTGATTTCTGATGGTCGTCCTTTTACAGTCACGAATAAATCAAAATTATGTCCGTGCCAATTTTTGTTGCTGCATCGACCAAATACTTTCTCGTTTTTTTCGTCAGACCATTCTGCCCTCCATAATTTATGTGCAGCGTTAAATCGTTCTCTTCTGGTAATATATACTGTACTCACAATGTGTTTTTTTCAACTTTGAAGCTACAAAGATACTCGTAAAATAAAAACTTTTATCGATTTTTCTGAGATTTTTCTAATGTCTAGTTTTCACAGCGTCTAGACCGCGCACTCGACGAATTTTTTTTCGTTTGGTTTTTTTGTCGAAATTCAACTTTTTTATTCTATGGTAATTCCGATTTCTTGAAAATTTTTTCTGTCTTTTTTGTTGTTTTAGAACGGCCTTCTTGTATTGTTTGTTTCCTTTATTTGTTCTTGAAAAGGTTCTTTTAGCGCTTTTACTTTGATTTTTGAGTCTTATTAAACTTGCTTTACTTGGCGTGTTGGGTCTTTTTTTCTTTTTGACTTTCTTATTTTTTCGATCCCCAATAAAATTCTCACTTGAAATTTCTGATGTTTTATTAAATGTGGAATCAATTTCAATTTCCGAAAAGGAAGAAAATGGATGTAAAACACAAAAGAAAAGCAAAAATATTAAGTACTTCATACCTGAGTTTAATAGCTAACAAACTCATTATACGGCAGATAATAAAAAAGGTTATTCTTGTTACTTTTAAAAAAGAAGTTGCTTATTGTTTATTTTTCCATTCTTCTTCTGTAAAGCGTTTAAAATTTTCTGTCTCAATGTAGTATTTTATTCCATTTTGAAATCCTAAAATTATGGTTTTATCAAAATTAATAAAGGAAGCAATTTCATAGTCGAATGGAATAACAATTTCATCACTTGAGTTTTTTGCACCAAACTTACCATTTTCAAAGATTATTGTACAATTTTTCCCATTAAATGTTTTTTTGTTTTCAAGGTAATCCAAGGGAATTTGTTCACCTGTCCTAAGAAAGTATATTTCAAACTCATTATTTTTTTTTATGTAGCCAAAATGATTATGAATAAAGTCATATTCCCGTTGCTTATTTAGATCTATTTTTTCAAAGGAATCATAATTGAAATAAAACACCTTTTTCTTATCAACTGCATCGCTGATAAAAAATTCATCATAAGAATCATTTTCACCATTAAAGGAATAATATGTGTAAATATTTTCCAATTCAGCTGGTAAAATTTCTTGACCAGAATTATTTAGTAGGCCAAATTTATCATTTTTTTTTGTGCGAACTTTCGGTGAGGTATTGCTCATATCATTTTTTTTTGTTAAAAAATAGTTTGGGTAATTTGAAAAGTCTACAAAAACGCTAGGAGAAATCCCCCTTTGATAATTTTTAATTTCATCAAAAACACATGGACTAATTTCACCTTTATACAAATCAAATATTCCGATTTTTTTATCTTGAAAAGTGAAAAATGAAAAATTATTTTCGGCATCGACCTCAAAAACCTCAAATCGATCATAGTTTAGTGGAATTAATGTGTCACCTAAAAAATTAATTAATCCCCATTTTTTATTTTTTGATTGAGCTTTAAAAAGTCCTTTGTAAGGAGTTTGTTCCAAGTTTTTATATAGTGCTGGAACTTGACAGATCATTTTATTAAACTCTTTTTCAGGATATAAATATGGATAGGTGTATAGTCCGAATTTTTTATTTTGTTGATTGATGAAAACTTCTTCCGGAGTATTGAAAAATTTTTCTCTCTTGATATTAAATAAGTTGTTTTGATTTTCTTCATCATTATATTCAACGTAGAAATAATAATCTCTCAAAAGAAATGAACTTTTAGAAAAAGACAATTCATTTTCATAAAGAGGCTCAATGTATTCTCCACCAAAAACATTAAAATTACCATAATATTTTTTAGCATTTATGTCTTTTTTAACAAGTGTTATAAAGTTTGAAACCGATGGATTTTCATTAATTGAATCGAATTGAGGTTTTACAATGCAATTATTGATTGAAATTACTCCAAATTTATTTTCCTTATTTTTTAAAATCAAAAAATCTAACTTAAACATGTCAATTGTTTCAAATTCAATCTCTCCAGTTGCAGGATCTATGAATGGTTCTCCTGTTTCATTATCAATTTTTGGAATAGATTTTTTATGATTTAAGGAAGAGCTAACTTCGTATTCGCTACTTTCTAAATTGAGATTGTTGTTTTCAAATTTATATAAATTGTGCGTTATTTTTAAATTCTCATCACGTTTTGGAATAGCAACATAATTCCATAAGTTCACAATAGGAGAGCCAGAAAAGTAAATCAAATCCGTTCCTAGATTCATTCCTTTAACGTAAAAACCTAAATGTTCTCCAATGGAATAGGTATAGATTGTTTTGCTATAGAAATTTACAAAAAAATTCTCAATAAAAAGTTGAGATTCTAAGTCCTGAATCCAAGGTGAAATGATTTTATATTCTGATAAATTGTAAATTGCCTTTTCGCGTTGATTTTGTGAATTTATTTTGTAAACTAACATAAATTCTGGAAATTTTTGTACCATTTTTGGCGATTGATAAACATATTCATTGTTTTCATCAAAATAATAATCTTCTTCTTTAGAAATTTCTAGGTATGGCTGTACTTCAATAAAAGAATCTTTTACTTGAGATTTTGAATTAATGATGTAGTATAAATCTTTCTTTTTCACCACTTGCGAGTCGTAAAAGGTGTGAATTAAACTGTCATATTTAAAATTTTCTTGCCCAAAAAAATTACTTGTATAAAAAAGGATGAAAAAGAATGTAATTATTGATTTGTTCATAATTGAATTGATTTTTTAAATTTATTTTTTGTAGTCAGATTCATTGATAATTTTTATAATTTCATGAGTATTAAGGTTATAAAACTCATAATTTGAATCTTTTTTTATGACTCCAAATTTTCCATCAATTTGGTCGTATTCTTTTAAAATCACTTCACTATCGTTTTTATAGAAAAAATATCCTTTTGCGGTATAAACATAATATTTTCCTGATTTTTGAGCAATGTAATTGAAGGTACCACCATATTCATCTTCATTTATAATCATTTCTAGTTTGTCGTAAATTGGAGGTAAAAGTTCAATTAATTCAGTGCAAAATAGACCGTATTTTCCGTTATTTTTCACAAAAAAAACATTAGAATGATTTTCTTTGTGTACCCTAAAAATCTCATCGTAATAGAATGGAAGTAAGGTTTTTGTATTAAAATCAAAAAGTATTTTTTTTCCTTCTCTGCCAAGAATAAATTGGTCGTTTCCATCACCATCATAATTAAAAATATCTATGGATTCGTTTTCAAAAGGTAAAATGGTGTCCCCACATAAATTAATTATCCCAAATTTACCATTTACACCTTTTGCCAAAAATAGTGCTTTAAGACTAGTTTTTTCCAAATGCAAAAATTTAGAATTGACTGATTTCTGAGCTTTGTTTTTGCTATCAACAGCATCTAAACCAAATAAATAGTAAAAATCTCCATCTTTTTTAGGGAAAATAGTCTCTGGATTACATTTCGTTTTGTATTTACCATCATCACTTACAAATGCTTTCTGTCCATTCTCTTTAGTGTAAGAGTAATATATTTTATCATAAAATAATTCAAAACAAGTAGCACCTTCAAATTTCAACATCGTTTTACTTATTGGTTTGATTTGCCTTTCAACATATAAATTTACCAAGCCAAACAAGTTGTTTTTTTTGACGTGAAATGTATAATCCGTATTTTCATCAACTATTATTTGATCGTAAATGGGTTCTATAATCCAATTGTCATCACTTTTTACTCCAAAGAAATCACCTTGTTTTTCAATTTTGTACTCTTGACAATTCGAAAAATTAATTGTGAAAATTGTAAAAATTGCTAGTAAAATGGTAATCTTTTTCAATTGATTTATTTTATTATTTTTAATATTTTTTTACTTATTCCTTCTCATCTCCCAAAATTCTTTATCAGAATATCTGGTACCATCTAAAGTATTTATAAAATATTTCTTGTTGTCTTTAAATCCAATGACATATTCCCCAAAGTAAGAATAAAAACCAATCAATGAATATTCGAATGGAATTAATATAGTTCCAGATACTTCTTTTAACCCAAATTTTCCATTTTCAAATGTCACAACAAAATCATCTTTTTCCCATCTAATTTCGTCTGCATTAACTTGCTTTACAAACTGTCCATCAAATAAATTGAATTCATCATACTTATCTTCATTTTTTTTATACCCTTGATCTTTGAGGATTAAATCATATTCTTTAATTGTGAAAGGTAAATGAGTAGAATCAATATAATTCCCATCTTTATGAGAAAGTACATCGTATTTTCCATTTTTCTTTCCAACATAATACATGGTGTTATTATACCCTTTTTTTGTTTCAATACTTCGAACTTGATAAACTTCATCGTATTCATTTTGTAAAACTGTTAATCCATTCGTACAAAACATTCCAATTTTGTTATTCTGACTTGTTTTAAAAACATTCGAGTAATCTTCACTTTCTAGCGTTTGAATATCATCAAAATAAAAAGGAACGATTTTTTTGGTATAAAATTGATACAATACTTTTTTATTTCCTACTCCTAGTAAAATATGATGATTCCCATCTCCATCATAATTTAAAAAATCAATTGAAGTATATTCAAAAGGTAGAATCGTATCACCAATGCAATTTATTAAACCAAATTTTTTATTCAAATCTTGAGCTATAAATGTTGATTTTAATTTAGATTGTTCCAGGTGTAAAAACTTCGTATTTAATGCTTTTATTGGTTTATTTTTACTTCTTACCGAATCTAAGCCAAACAAATAATAAAATTTCCCTTCTTTTTTTGTAAATAAAGTCTCTGGATTACAATTTAGTTTGAACTCACCCTTTGAACTTACAAACATTTTTTTACCATTTTGATCAAGATAGGAATAGTAGTTTTCATAATAGTACAACACAAAATTTGCTGTGCCAACATATTTCAACTCCGTTTTACTTATCGGTATTATTTCTTTAACAGAATAATCAAAATTGAAAAGTCCATATAAATTATCTTTTTTGGTATGAAACTTAGTTTTACTATCTTTAAAAGGATAAATATCATCATAAATTGGTTTCACATAAACCGAATCTTGGTATTTTATCCCCCAAAAAGCACCTTCTTTGAAAGCTTTAAATTCTTGTGAGAACAATAAATTTAGACTGAAAAAAAAGTATGTAAAAAAGACTAATTTAATTTCTTTCATAAACCGATATTTTTAACAAAGATAATTGAAATATCTCCATTTTTAATAAGCAGTTTATCGTATAAATTTGATATGGTAAATTTGTTATAAACTTTTCTTTATTTTTCCTCCTTTTTTCATATTTTTGTAACCGCTTGTAAAAAGCATTAATTATACAAAAATGAAAATAGAAGAACCATACAAACCAATCAATAAAGTCCGAATTGTTACTGCTGCTTCACTTTTTGACGGTCACGATGCCGCCATAAACATCATGCGTCGTATCATTCAAGCAACAGGCTGCGAAGTTATCCACTTGGGTCACGATCGCTCTGTGGAAGAAGTAGTGAATTGTGCCATTCAAGAAGATGCGCAAGCGATTGCAATGACTTCTTACCAAGGTGGTCACACGGAATATTTGAAATACATGTATGATTTATTGAAGGAAAAAGGTGCTCCACACATCAAGATTTTTGCTGGTGGTGGCGGTACAATTTTACCTTCCGAAATTGAAGAATTACAAGCATACGGAATCACACGTATTTATCATCCTGATGATGGTCGTTCGATGGGTCTACAAGGAATGATTAATGATTTAGTACGTAAATCAGACTTTCCAGTTGGGAATAACATCAACGGAGAAATTAAAAAAATAAAAGACAAAAACGTTCCTGCGATTGCACGCATTATTTCTGCTGCTGAGAATTTTGCAGATGCATCAAAAGCTATTTTAGCTGAGATTGATGTGATGGCAAAAGCTGTGAAAGTTCCCGTTTTAGGAATCACAGGAACTGGTGGAGCTGGAAAATCTTCTTTGGTAGATGAATTGGTACGTCGTTTTTTAATTGATTTCCCTGAAAAACAAATTGCTGTTGTTTCGGTCGATCCGTCGAAAAGAAAAACGGGTGGAGCATTATTAGGAGATAGAATCCGAATGAACTCGATTAAAAGTGACCGTGTTTACATGCGTTCTTTGGCTACGCGACAATCGAATTTAGCTTTGTCAAAACACGTTTCTGAAGCAATTAATGTCTTAAAAGCAGCTGAATACGATTTAATCATTTTGGAAACTTCTGGAATTGGTCAATCGGATACAGAAATTATCGAGCACTCTGATGTTTCATTGTACGTAATGACACCAGAATACGGTGCTGCAACGCAATTGGAAAAAATCGATATGTTGGATTTTGCTGACGTAATCGCCTTAAATAAATTCGACAAACGTGGTGCTTTAGATGCCTTGCGTGACGTTAGAAAACAATACCAACGCAACCACAATTTGTGGGAAAAAGAAGTGGATTCAATGCCTGTTTATGGTACAATCGCTTCACAGTTCAACGATCCAGGAATGAATTCTTTGTATAAAGTTATCATGGACAAAGTAGTAGATAAAACAGGAGCAAACTTGAATTCTACTTTCGAGATTACGCAAGAAATGTCTGAGAAAATTTTCGTCATTCCGCCTGATAGAACACGTTATTTATCAGAAATTTCTGAAAACAATAGAAACTTTGACAAATGGGTGAACCAACAAGTTGAAGTTGCTAATAAATTACAAGGCTTAACATCTTCAATTGAAACTTTGTCAAATTCTACATTAGAAGACAAAGACAGACTAATCAAAGCTTTGCAAGAAATCTTAGAAAAAGAAAAATTAGATTTTGATCCAAAAAACTGGGACATTCTTCAAAAATGGGAAGAGAAAAAACAATTGTACAAAAACCCAACTTTTGAGTTCAAAGTACGTGATAAAGTCTTGAAATTAGATACGCACACTGAATCACTTTCACACTTACAAATTCCTAAAGTTGCGACTCCAAAATACACTTCTTGGGGAGATATTTTAAAATGGAATTTACAAGAAAATGTCCCAGGTGAATTTCCGTATACATCTGGATTATTCCCATTCAAACGTGAAGGCGAAGATCCAACGCGTATGTTTGCAGGAGAAGGTGGACCAGAAAGAACGAATAAACGTTTTCACTACGTGAGTTTGGGAATGCCAGCAAAACGACTTTCAACCGCTTTTGACTCGGTAACTTTATACGGAAACGATCCAGATTTGCGTCCAGATATTTACGGTAAAATTGGAAACTCAGGTGTTTCGATTTGTTGTTTAGACGATGCCAAAAAATTATACTCAGGTTTTGATTTGTCGCATCCAATGACTTCTGTTTCGATGACAATCAACGGTCCTGCACCGATGTTGTTAGGATTTTTCATGAATGCAGCCATCGATCAAAATTGTGAGAAATACATCAAGGCAAACGGTTTAGAAGCAGAAGTTGAAGCAAAAATTGCTGCGATTTACAAACAAAAGGGCGTTGCTCGTCCGCGTTACCAAGGTGATTTGCCAGAAGGAAACGACGGTTTAGGTTTGATGTTGTTAGGGGTTACTGGTGATCAAGTGTTGGCAGCTGATGTTTACAACAAAATCAAAGCGGAAACCTTGACACAAGTGCGTGGAACCGTTCAAGCGGATATTTTAAAAGAAGATCAGGCGCAAAATACCTGTATTTTCTCCACAGAATTCGCTTTGCGTTTGATGGGTGACGTGCAACAATATTTCATCAACAACGGAGTGCGTAACTTCTATTCAGTTTCGATTTCAGGGTATCACATTGCGGAAGCGGGTGCAAATCCAATTTCTCAGTTGGCATTTACCTTGGCGAATGGATTCACGTACGTGGAATATTACATGAGTCGTGGTATGAGCATCAACGATTTCGGACCAAATTTATCTTTCTTTTTCTCAAACGGAATTGATCCAGAATACGCTGTCATTGGTCGAGTTGCGCGAAGAATTTGGGCAAAAGCCTTGGCGAAAAAATACGGAGCAAATGCACGCGCACAAATGTTGAAATACCACATTCAAACTTCGGGTCGTTCTTTACACGCTCAGGAAATTGATTTCAACGACATTCGTACGACCTTGCAAGCATTGTACGCAATTTACGACAACTGTAACTCGTTACATACCAACGCATACGACGAGGCTATTACAACTCCAACGGAGGAATCTGTGCGTCGTGCTATGGCGATTCAGTTGATTATCAACCGTGAGTTAGGTTTGGCGAAAAACGAAAACCCATTACAAGGTTCATTCATCATTGAAGAATTAACGGATTTGGTGGAAGAAGCAGTACTTTCAGAATTTGACCGCATCACAGAGCGTGGTGGCGTTTTAGGAGCAATGGAAACGATGTACCAACGTTCAAAAATTCAAGAAGAATCTTTGTACTACGAAACTTTGAAACACACAGGAGAATTCCCAATTATCGGGGTAAACACCTTCTTGAGTTCAAAAGGTTCGCCAACAGTTCTTCCAAAAGAAGTCATTCGTGCTACAGAAGAAGAAAAACAATACCAAATTGAAATGCTTGCGAACTTACACCAAGCAAACGGCGAACAAGCCAAAGCAGGAATCAAAAACGTGCAATTAGCTGCTATTCAAAACAAAAACATGTTTGAGCAATTGATGGAAACGTGTAAGTATTCAAGTTTGGGTGAGATTACAAAGGCATTGTTTGAGGTAGGCGGTCAATACAGACGAAACATGTAAAAATAACGCTAAGTCCGCCTATGCTGAGCGAAGTCGATGTATTGGAGGGCAGTATAGATGTGATTTATGAGACTTAAGACTTGAAGATTAAGGACAAAAGACTTGATTTTAGAATGAGGAAGATTTTTTGTTTTACGAAAATATTTTGTATATGACTTCTAAAAACATGCAGGCTCAGGAAAAGTGGTTTTATGAGCGTAAAGTGATAGAAAATGTTCTCGATGTTATTTTGGAAGATCAAATTTTCACTTTAAGAAAAGGGGAAGAGAATCATTTGGAGCCGGATGGAATTGTTGTATTTAAAAATGAGACATATGGAATTGAGGTAACTGATTTTCATAGTGGGTCAAACTTAAAGAGAGATGCTGCCGCAAAAAAAATCGCAAAAAAATTGAAAGAAAAGCTAGATTGCCTTGTCCCTAAGTATGAATTATCATTTGATGGAAATAAAATTCCAATAGGAAATAAAGAGATTGAAAAATTTGTAATAATTGCTGAAAGGCGGCTCAGGGAATTAATTCCAAATCTAGTCGAGAGTACTTTTTTTGAAATTGAAAACGTACCAATCCAAATACGACTTTCAACGAATGAAGAATTTGGTGTAAGTTATAACTATTCGTATGATATTAATGCTTTTTCTTATCAAGATGATATTTTGCACGCAATAAAAAGCAAAAACAAAAAAAAATATTCTACAGATCAAACAATATTAATTCTAAATGAAAAATCTGTTTTATCTTATTTCGAATGTGATTTTAAAATTTTGTTTGAGGAATTAAGCAAGGAGTCCATTAATTTCAGTGAAATATTTGTTATACCAAATACAATTTCTCCCAATTTTCTAAATCCACGATTAATTCAAGTTTATCCAGATATTAGGTATTTACTAAAGAAAGGAGATCAAGAGTCCTTTGAAAAAAGTCAAGATAAAATTCGTAAAATAATGCAAAGTTTTATTAGCAAATAAATAAAATAGATTATATCTTGTATTGATAAAGAAAAGAAACACTATCAGCTTTGTCAAATTTATTGAATATTAAGTGTTTGTATAGATTTGTCCGCACACCAGCATCCACGCAGTGAAGCATGCTGAAAGTTTTTCAATAAATATGAGAATTTTTAACTGTAAAAATCTTTCACGTTTGCTTCAATCCATTTATTTATTCTATGCTGAGTGATTTGTGTTGAACTTGCAAAGTAAGTTGAATTGTGAGGTAGGGGGCAGTATAGAAG
>CAZHLZ010000022.1:17398-20343 GCA_964532475.1 uncultured Chitinophaga sp. | reverse complement strand
TCGTACAATTTTGCCCCAGGAGCTCTTGAACCATGATGCGTTACAACAACTGTGTTACCCGTTGATTTCAATTTCCCAACATACAAAAAATGATTCCCATCGCCTTGTGTACCTAAATGTTCTTGTGCAATTGACAACATTCTGGCAGATCGCAGGAAAGGATTAGATTCAAACTTTGCAATTAATTCTGTTGGCAATCTAAATTGCTGTCCTCTTGGTCGACCACCTGGACCAAAATGAGTCCTAGCATGTGCAGCATCTAAAATTGCTTTAGGATCTGCTTTACCATAATCTGTCAACATTACTGAACAACAAATATCCGCGCTATGCATACCAGGATGAATGGCATTTTTCGCAACCGCAACTCCTCCGACTGGGATTAATCCTGCTGGGCCTGTTGGGCAAGCATCAGGCATAATTGATCCACCAACCAAGGTTGGAGTCTTCATTAATTCATTCATGGATTCAATAACTTTCTTTACATTATCAATCTCCAATTCATTTTCAGCTTTAATGTTTATTGAAAATGATGTTGGTTGCGATTTCAATGGAATTGGATCAGGTAATCTGTATTGTTCCAGGTAATTCAACATTTCTTTTTCATCCAATTCATTCGTATTGATATGTTCAATTGCCTCTTTGAACCATTTCCCAGGTCTAAAACCAAGTTCGATTATTGTTTTTCCGTCAATTTTCATTTTTTTCATTTTTAGTGTAACTCTGCCAACCCCATTGTTGACAGAGGTTCTTGTGTATATTCCTATTTGCACAAGACAAAGTTCTTAATGGTCTGCGCAATTATTTTGCGTAGTATAAAAAAAATAATTAATTTTAGTTCATGGCACAAAATAAAAATGCATTAATACGGTATAGAACAATTGATAAATGCTTGCAAAACAGCTATCGTAATTGGACTTTAGAAGATTTAATCGAAGCATGTTCGGATGCTTTGTATGAATATGAAGGAAAGTATACAAATGTTAGTAAACGAACGATTCAATTAGATATTCAGTTAATGCGCAGTGACAAATTAGGTTACAATGCTCCGATTGAGGTGTATGATAAGAAGTTTTATCGCTATGAAGATCCAGATTTTACAATCACTGATATTCCCTTAAATGAAAATGATATGCATGTTCTTTCTGAAACGGTAGAAATGTTAAAGCAATTCAAAGACTTCTCTTTGTTTTCTGAATTAGGCGGAATCATTCAACGCTTGGAGGATAAAATTTACACCGAAAAAACGAATAGACCTTCTATCATTCACCTAGATAAAAATGACCAATTGAAGGGATTGGAACATTTGGACGTTTTGTATCAAGCGATTCTTAAAAAAATGGTTTTGAGGATTAATTATCAATCATTTAAAGCAAATGAAAGTTCAGTCATTACTTTTCATCCTTTTATTTTAAAAGAATTTAATAACAGGTGGTTCTTAGTCGGAAAAAAGAATAGTAAAAGTAATATTGTAACACTTGCATTGGATCGCATCATAAAGGTAGATTTTGATTCAAAACTTGAACACATTAACGAAGCCTTCGATGGTGATACTTATTATAAAAATACGATTGGAGTTACGGTTCTCGATGAGCGATTTGTTGAGAAAATAGTTTTAAAAATAAATGCTAGCAATGCTCCTTACGTCATAACAAAACCCCTGCATCATTCTCAAAAATTAGTAGAAGAACTGCCAAATGGCTCTATCATCGTTGAATTATCCTTACATCTAAATTTTGAATTGGAACGGGTAATTTTGGGTTTTGGTGATTCTATGCAAGTTTTAAAGCCCATGTCATTGAAACGGAGAATTCAGGAAAAGTTTCAAAACAGTCTTGATCTGTACAAATCTCAAGTTTCAGTTTCTCAAGCTGTTGTGGCTACACAAAAACTGCAAAAAAATGGTTATGCAATTTTAAATGATGTGTATACACGAACTGAAATTCGCCTCATTGGTAAAATACTTCATGATTACTTCGCTGATAAAGATGAACAAACATTTGGAAAAAGAAAATTGCTGAAAGATATACCTTCTTTAAAAATACATCTATTAAATGAAAATATTTTACAAATCATAAATAGTATAGATTCTGACGCATTTCTAACTAAGGCAATTTATTTTGATAAACCCGATGACACTAACTGGTACGTTACGTGGCATCAGGATATTCCGATAAATGTAAAAGAAAAAATTGATACAGAAGGCTTTAAGGCTTGGACGAAAAAGAAGGATATTCAATCTGTTTGTCCCCCTATAGAAATTCTAAAAAACATCTTTACAATTCGTATTCATCTCGATTCCACAAATGATCTGAATGGAGCTTTAAAAGTGGTGCCCGGTTCTCATGCAAAACAATTCTCTGATAAGGAAAAAGAAAAGATTACTTCACAAATCGCTCCTACAATTATTGAAGTTAGGGAAGGTGGGGTTCAATTAATGAAACCTTTGCTTTTGCATTCTTCTTCAAAATCACTATCTCAAAAACGCAGGAGGGTAATCCACCTTGAGTTTTGTTCACTTGATTTACCAAATGGTTTGGAGTGGTTGGAACGGGAAGTTGTGTAATTGAAGGGTTTAAATGTAGAATTTTTTCTTTATAGATTAACGAGAATTTATGCTTAATCCCCAATTTTTGACATTTATCCGGAGTTGGGCAACGGTTGGGCAAACAAGAAACAAAAAGCCCTCAAAATCAAAAGATTAAGAGGGTTTTGTACTCGGAGCGGGACTTGAACCCGCACGCCCATACAGGCACAGGATTTTAAGTCCGGCGTGTCTACCAATTCCACCATCCGAGCGGACTTCTTATTTGCTTCGGCGTGTCTACCTCCCGATAAATATCGGGATCCACCATCCGAGCGGACATTTTACTTTGAGCGGGAGACGAGATTCGAACTCGCGACCCCAACCTTGGCAAGGTTGTGCTCTACCAACTGAGCTACTCTCG
>CAZHLZ010000022.1:0-17298 GCA_964532475.1 uncultured Chitinophaga sp. | reverse complement strand
CATTCATATTTCAATCGTGCTCTACCATCCCGATAATTATCGGGAGAGCTACTCTCGCATTCATATTTCAATCGTGCTCTACCATCCCGATAATTATCGGGAGAGCTACTCTTTCTTTGTCATTTTTTCAAACAACTAACTTTCCGTCTGAAAGCGGATGCAAAGATAATTACTTTTTTTAAATTACAAAGATTTTTTTGAAAAAAAATTAATTTATTTCAAAGTACTCATTCCTCCATCCACATGAAAAACTTGACCCGTAATCCAAGAAGATTTGTAAGAGCTTAAAAAACAGACCATTTCAGCTAAATCTTCTGCCGAACCAATTCTTTTTAATGGATGGCGCTGACTTGCGTTTTCAATTTTTTCTTCTGAACTCGTTAGTTTCTCAGACAAAGAAGTTAAGGTTAAAGAAGGTGCAATGCAATTAAAACGAATAGTTGGAGCATATTCTGCTGCCAAACTTTTAGTCAATCCCTCAATTGCAGCTTTAGAACTGGAAATGGAAGAATGAAAGCTCATTCCAACTTGTGCAGCAACTGAGCTAAAAAGCACGACGGATGCTTGTTCCGATTTTTTCAACAATGGCAAGCAAGCTTGAATAGTGGCAATAGCATCTAAAACATTAAGCTGAAAATCTTCCAAAAATTCTTCTTGCGAAATGCGATTAAAAGGTTTCAAACGAATTGTTCCCGGACAGAAAATCAAAGCATCCAATTTTTCAGGAAGCCAAGATGATAAATTACTCACTTCTTCTGCAATTGCACCGTATCTGACCATGGAAGTTAGTTCTTCAAGTTCAGGACTAGCAGATTTTGTTATTGCAAAAACCTCGTTTTCTGTAGCTAATAATTTAGCCGTTGCAAGTCCAATTCCTTTACCTGCTCCAACAATTAAAATATTTTTTCTAGTCATAACTTGATTATTTTTGTTTTGAATTTCGACATCTATCACTACAATAAAGCACTGTTTCCCAGTTTTTCTCCCATTTCTTGCGCCAAACAAAATCACGTTGACATGTTTTGCATATTTTTATAGGTAAATCAGATTTTTTCACGCCCTTCATGCAAGTAATTTTGGTAATTATCTAATTTTGGATGTGGCAGATTTTGAATAAATCTTGTTGCGTAATAACTTTCTAAACCTGCAGCATTAGCCACCAGATTTAATTCGTGATTTATTATTCCATTTCCTGCAAGAGAATTTTCATTTTTAATTCGAATTTCCTCTATTTGACCAATAATCAATCGCGTGTCATTCACTTTTAAATGATGTTCCTCTACAAATCTTACCCCAATTTGCACAAACGATTCCAAAACATAAGGTGCAATAAAATCTTCGCTGTATTCTGGAGTAAAACCACACTTTTCAAATTCCGACTGATCATCCTCAAATTTTGCAGCAGTAAAATGTGCCTGTGGCAACATATTTTCGTTCAATTGATTTAAAGTGTAAAATCCTGATTCAATAATATTTCTATAGGTGTGACTAGTTGAAATTAGAGTACGTTGAATAAATCCTACCAAAGCTGGATTAGCACCCAAATGAACGATCGAATTGAAAATGGCTAAGTTTTCCTGATTTTCTGCATTTTTTGTACCGATAAGAAAAGTTGGTTTAGGTCCATAAATCGAGTTGATTAAGTTTGAACGAAAACGTTGATCCATCTCCTCAAGCTCAGAAACTGAAAATTCCTTCATTTAATTTGTTTTGGAAAATATAACAACTAGTTACTCCTTTTGTTTTTAACCAATGCACGAACAAGTCTCAAATTCTCACATTTCACCTCATCTTCATCACGTTTTTCCCACAAAGCGACTTTCGAATTTTTTGCGTGATTATTTGGGTCAACAATTGGAAAAGGATAATCTATTCCTAACTGAAAATTATGGAATTGCTGTTCCATTAGACTCAAATCAAAGGGTCGATGGATGAATTCTGAAGGACAGTTTTGAAGTTCTGGAACCCATTTTCGAATAAAACTCCCTTCAGGGTCATGTTTTTCACTGTTTTTTATTGGATTATAAATGCGTATAATATTTATTCCCGTTACACCTGCCTGCATTTGAAATTGTGGATAATGAATCCCAGGTTCGTAATCCAAAAACAATTGCGCAACATGATAAACGCCTTTACGCCAGTCTTGAAATAAATGATGACACAAAAAAGAAACCAGCATGGCACGCATACGGAAATTTATCCAGCCAGTTTTTTCCAAACAGCGCATCGTAGCATCAACTAGCGGAAATCCTGTATTTCCTGTTTTCCAAGCTTCAAATTTCACCTCATCTTCCTCATAATTTAGCTTTTCATAACCTCTATTCACACAAGTAGTTTCATAACTTACATTATTCTCAAATTTCTGAATAAAATGACAGTGCCAATGCAGACGAGTAAGTGCTCCATCAAATGCTTTTTTGTAGTTTGCATAATTGCTGTGCGTCTTGATGAATTGAAAAGCTTGACGAATACTAATATTTCCCCAAGCTAAATAGGGCGAAATCCGAGCGCAAGACTTCCTGCTTTCCATCGGTTTTGAAATATGTCGATTGTAATTCTTCCCTCGTTCATTTGTGAAAGAATGTAAGTATTTCCAGGCCATACTCTCCCCTGCTTGCTGAAATTCAACTGGATATTTTTCCAATTGCTGCAACAACTTTGTAGGTAAAGGTTTTGACTCAAATTTACTTTGAATTTTATTTTCTTTCCAAGAAATGGGTTTTATAGCTTCACGCATTCTTAATTCCCATTTCTGCTCCCAATCAACTTGATTTTTTAATTTTCGAATGATTCCATCTCGTTGAAATTGAATCCATTCAATCTTATTCTTATCAAAAAACTGTTGACAAAGTAAATCCCTTTCGTAACTCAATCTGTGACCCGATTCTTGATATGAAAATACTTTTTCAATCGAAAACACTTCTGAAATTCGTGTGAAAAATTGAATTGCTTCTTCATAACTGCAAAGAAAATTTTGCCTCAACAAATCAAGTTTTCCTTGCAACTCGAGTAAGGAATGGTATTGAAATTGAAGGTGTCGCAACGAACAATCGGGATGATTCATTTGACTTTCTTCAAACAAAAACACAGCAATGAAAGGTAAATCCGAATTTGAAGCCTGCCAAAATGCTTCATGATCCAAAATTCTCAAATCGCGTTTTAGCCAAACAAGGTTTATTTTTTCTTTCATGCTTTTATTTCAAAAGAAAGAAATCCTTCAACGTTTACTAATCTTATTATTGGAAATTGTTCGTTGTCGAGTGCATTTAAAACGATTGATTTCCGAATTTCGTTTTTGTAAATGTTTTTGACTGACACCAGAATTCACCCGTTTTCTCCATAAATTGAAACTACTTCGTTTTAATTCTCCGCGCATCAAAGCAATCACTTGTGCTTCCGATAAGCCAAATTGATATTCGATAGCCTCGAAAGGCGTTCTGTCCTCCCAAGCCATTTCTATAACACGATTTAGATCTAAATTATCCATAAGTTGGAAACAATTCACAGTGCTGAAATGTTTTAACATTCTTTCATTTTAGTAATAATGCGCCTTTTCCCGCTATCCGCTGTATCTTTATAAAAGTTGACTTGGAGAGCCTCCGTCAACTTTTTAAAGGATGCCGCTACAATTGCGAAGCATTCACCGATTCCTTAAAAGAAAGAATAAGCAAAGAGGTAATCGGGGGCGTGCTTCGCTCTTTGAAAAAAGAAATCTGTTTTTGAACACAAAATTAATTCCCTATCTTTGCGCTTCAAAAAAATAGTATGATTTCAATTGATGCTTTAGCAGTAGAATTTAGTGGATCCGTTTTGTTTAGCGATGTTTCCTTCGTTATTAATGAAAATGATAAAATCGCCCTCATGGGTAAAAATGGTGCTGGAAAATCCACTTTGCTGAAGATTTTAGCGGGAATAAACAAACCAACACGTGGATCTATTTCTGCACCAAAAGACTACAAAATTGCCTATTTGCCGCAGCATTTATTGACAGAAGATAACGCAACAGTTTTTGAAGAAACAAGTAAGGCTTTTGCTTCTCTTTTTGAAATGAAAGACGAAATCGACACTTTAAATCATGAATTAACTGTTCGTACAGATTACGATTCAGACGATTATTACAAAATTATTGAACGAGTTTCTGAATTAAGCGAAAAATACTATTCTATTGAAGACAACAATTTTGAGGCTGAAGTGGAGAAAGTTTTGCTTGGACTAGGTTTTTTAAGAGCAGATTTCACGCGACAAACTTCTGAATTTAGTGGTGGTTGGAGAATGAGAATTGAATTGGCAAAAATACTATTACAAAAACCAGATTTGATTTTATTAGATGAACCTACAAATCACATGGACATCGAATCCATTGAGTGGTTGGAGGATTTTTTGATAAATCAAGCGAAAGCTGTAGTAGTAATTTCGCACGATAGAGCATTCGTTGACAACATTACAAATAGAACGATTGAGGTGACGATGGGTCGTATTTATGATTACAAAGCGAAATATTCTCATTACCTAGAATTGAGAAAAGAAAGACGAGAACAGCAACAAAAACAATTTGAAGAGCAACAAAAAATGATTGCTGAAAACCAAGAATTTATCGATCGTTTTCGTGGTACTTATTCCAAAACAAATCAGGTGCAATCACGTGTGAAAATGTTGGAAAAATTAGAAATTATCGAAGTCGATGAATTAGATACTTCTGCTTTAAAATTAAAATTTCCACCAGCTCCACGTTCTGGATCTTATCCTGTTGTAGTGAATGAATTGACAAAGAATTACGGCGACCACTTGGTTTTTAAAGATGCCTCACTTACTATTGAAAGAGGTCAAAAAGTGGCCTTTGTTGGAAAAAATGGTGAAGGAAAGTCAACCATGATTAAGGCGATCATGAAAGAAATTGACTTTGACGGGAAACTTGAATTGGGACACAACGTTAAAATTGGATATTTTGCACAAAATCAAGCATCTTTATTGGATGAAAACCAAACAATTTTTGAAACGATTGACAACATCGCAGAAGGAGATATTCGCACAAAAACCAAAGATATTTTGGGAGCTTTCATGTTTGGTGGCGACGACATTACCAAAAAAGTAAAAGTTTTATCTGGAGGAGAAAAAACGCGTTTAGCCATGATAAAATTATTATTAGAACCTGTAAATCTCTTGATTCTGGATGAGCCAACCAATCACCTAGACATGAAAACCAAGGACATCATCAAAGATGCCTTGAAAGATTTTGATGGAACACTTATTTTAGTTTCTCACGACAGAGATTTTTTAGATGGTTTAGCAACAAAAGTGTTTGAATTCGGGAACAAACGTGTGAAGGAACATTTTGAAGATATTGCTGGCTTCTTGAAACTCAAAAAAATGGAAAGTTTAAGAGAGATTGAGAAGTAACATGGTGTTTTCACAGATTTATTGTGATTTTTAAATAAATGACTACGATTCAAATGCATAGTGTTGGAGAAATGAACATTTTCATTAAAAAACTGTATTTAATGAAATGAAAACTTTTAGTATTACATTTCTATTTTTAACTATCATTCATTTTTGTTCAGGTCAAAAATTAGAGATGGTCTTTTATTTAGCTCCTGAGGACATAACGGAATCAATTCAATTGAACGACTCACTTTTAAGTAAATATCAAAAAAAACCATTTTACATAATCACTGCAAGCGACTCCAGTTCCAATAAATCTAAAACCTTAAGACATTTTTGGGATTTTTACCGATCGGAAAACGTTTATCAAAAAGATTCTATTCATGCCAAAAAACAAATAAATTCACTAAAACCTTTAATCGAAATTGAAATTAGAAAAGAAATTGAAAATGATATAGATCATTATTTGTGTGGTGGACCTATTTCTCTTAGGATCCTCAAAGAAGCACGAAAAGCAAGTGTAAACTGCGAAATTGAAAAATCGTTAGAATATTATGAACGCTATTTAATTATAAAACCCAACGATTTAATCGTAATACAGGAATATGAAAAAATTCTTTGTGATTTTCAAAATTTCCAAAAATAAATCGTCCCTTAGAAACATGATAATTTAAAGTACTACTTTATTTTATCATGGCAATTTAAAGTACAATTTTAATATGTCATGTATTTAAGACGACAAAAACTCGAAGATTCTTCCACTGAATTTAAATTAAAAAGCACTAAAATTAAAGTTTTCGATACGTAATTGATGTCGAAATTAAATCTCAAAAGATTATGAATTTAAAATCTTTTTGGAAAAACTTTGGTGTGGGGAGTTGATAGGGAAATAACACTCAATTAATTGAGAATGAAATAAATTTATACATTAAAAGCCAAATCTCACTAAAAAATTGTTAAAAATTAAAAAATATTTACCACGGTAAACTATATATCAATCTTATTTGTTAATTTAGCACAACAAATTAGAAATCATGAGTGAGGATTTACAACGTAGAAGTTTTTTAGGTCGAATGTCGCTGGCATTTGCGTCTGTTGTGGCAACACCATTTATTAATGCGTCTAGCCAAATAAAAGAATCTCAAAAAAATAAAGAAAAGGATATGAATCCAATCAAAAACACAAAAGCATTAGGTTTTCAGTGGGAAACCCAAGATCCATTTTTATTTTGCGTGCACCATGAAGATTACTTTCCTGCTGGAAATGAGAAAATGGGACCAAATCCTGATTATTTCAAAGGCAGACACATGGGTGATGATTTCATCATTAAAGATGGTTTTAGAATGTATCATGGTAAAACCGTACCTGGATTTCCTGGACATCCGCACAGAGGTTTTGAAACGATAACAGTAGTTAGGAAAGGTTTGGTCGACCATGCAGATTCTCTTGGAGCAGCAGGAAGATATGGAGATGGAGATGTTCAATGGATGACAGCAGGAAAAGGAGTTCAACACTCAGAAATGTTTCCGCTCTTGCACCAAGATAAAGAAAATACCATGGAATTATTTCAAATTTGGTTGAATTTACCAAAGAAAAACAAAATGGTCGAGCCTCATTTTAAGATGTTGTGGCAAGATACAATTCCGAATTTTGAGCACAAAGACTCGAATGGAAAAGTAACGAAAGTGGAAGTGATTGCTGGAAAATTAAATGAACACCTCGCTCCTACTCCACCGCCAAATTCTTGGGCTGCAGATACTACAAATGAAGTTGCTGTTTGGAACATTAAAATGGAAGCAGGCGCTACATGGACTTTACCAAAAGCATCAGCTGGAATAAACAGAACAATTTATTTTTACGAGGGCTCTGAATTGGTGCTTGCTCAACAAAAAATCAAGTCCTATTCTGCAGTGGAACTGAAATCTGAATTCGACATCGAATTAAATGCAGGAACAGAACCAGTTAGTATTTTAATGTTGCAAGGAAAACCAATTAACGAGCAAGTAATGCAATATGGTCCATTCGTAATGAATACCAAAGAGGAAATCAATCAAGCTTTTGAGGATTACCACGAAACTCAATTTGGTGGCTGGCCATGGCCAAAATACGACCAAGTTCACGACAGAACAAAAGGACGTTTTGCTTTACATGCCGACGGAAAATTGGAGGAGAAAAGTTAAACAATTTTAATAAAACTTTAGACAATGAAAAAGGGAGAAACTAAAATTGTTCTCCCTTTTTTTGTTACTATACTATTACAACTATTCAAACTTACATAAACAATTTGAAGAATCAAATCATTTATTCTTTAATAAACCTTTCAAAAACCTGATTCCCGTTGATTATTGTTGAAACAAAATAAATCCCTGCATTCAAATCACTAACATCAACAATCTTATCATCAACAATAGTTTTCTCCATCATTACTTCTCCTGAAACAGCAATAATTCTTATCGATGAACCAAGTTCAATTCCATCTAAATTCAAAATGGAATTACTTGGATTTGGATATAAAACTAAATTTACATTTTTAGCAAGTTGATTGTCTGCATTATCATTTGGCATCAATCCTGAAACTACCGTGAAACCATTAGATGATTTAATAGAAGATTGTATTCCTGCTAAATTAACAGATCGTTCTGAAATGTAATAAGTGGTCCCAACGGTCAATGACAAACCAGTTTTTGTAAATGATGTAGATGTTCCAACTGGCGTCCAATTTACAATATTATTTGTTCCAGGAGCTGTACCAATGGCATAACTATATCCCGTTACAGTATTATTTGGGTCTGTTGTCGTTGGCCAGTTACCCGAAACTGTTGTAGTACTTGTTTGTGTGCTGATGTCTGCCCCAAGTCCGTCTCTTACCTCTGCCACCATATATGGTCCATAAAAATCTAGATTTACGTTCGAACTACTTTCCAATGAAATGTTTTTTGCAACATCACTCGTAATGGAAACAATTTGACCAGTTGGACTTGTAGCCGTTGCATTCTGATACCTCAATTCATTTGTTAAAGCATTTCCTGCAGTTACAGTTACACTTGATGTTCTTGACTTAAAGACTCTAAAATCATCGTATTCCACACTACATTCTCCAGTTCGCAAGGAAACTTGATTTCCAAGTGTTAAAGGCGTAGTATCGGTCCAAGAAACAACCAAGACATTATTTTGATACACATTGATTTCGCCATCAACCGTATTTAATATTACTTTGTAATCATATTGCACTACAGCGATAACAGAGCAAGGCATTTCAGCTCTTAGATACATAACATTGTTCAAATATTCATAAATCTGAGCAGTATTTCCATCCGCTCTAAAATAAACCATGTAGGAATTTAATCGATTACTTTGAGTTGCATCCTCACAGAAAAAATGCAAACCTGCTCTTCGATTTGTACCTGCTCCAGAAATTTTCATTTTCCATGCATACAAATACTGATTTCCACTCGTTTGATTTACTGCAGCATATAAGTTTGAATTTGTATTAACGGCATCGCTTTGAGTTAATACCCCATTTGCAACTGCCCAAGATCCACTGATACTTGTCCAATCAGCATGAAGGGAATTAAAATTATCATTAAAAAATCCAAAAGTGCTATTTGCTCTTCTCTCAGTTCCATTCAAATCAGTTACCTGATAAAATCTATACTTTAATCCACTTCCTCCAAGCTCATCGCTATCTGTAAATGTTGCTGTAAAATTAGCTTTTACCCAATTTGGATTTGAAACTGCAGTCAATGGTCTGGTTACGTCTCCACAAGTTGTTGCTGTTATTGCCAATGTTCTTGTTGTACTTGTTCCACATGTATTTGATGCTGCAACAGAAATGTTTCCTGATGTCGAACCTGCTGTAACAGTAATCGATGTTGTTCCTTGTCCTGCGGTAATCGTACTTCCACTTGGAACTGTCCAAACATAAGATGTTGCTCCACTTACCGCAGAAATCGAATATGTTGTTGAAGATCCTGCACAAACACTAGCTGTTCCAGAAATTGTCCCCGGTTGAGAAGTGCTAAAAAATGGGGAAAAAGCCAAACTCTTCAATGCACTTGTTCCACAAGAATTTGTTGCCGAAACACTTATATTTCCAGCGGTAGAACCTACAGAAACGGAAATTGATGTGGTACCTTGACCTGAAATGATAGATGAACCAGAAGGTACTGACCAAGTGTAAGAACTTGCACCAGGCACGGCAGCAATTGAATAAGTTGTAGTAGTCCCGGAGCATGCACTCGCGTTTCCAGAAATTAATCCAGGTGTTGCAGGTGAAGCTGTAAGGGAGAATGAGGATCCAACTTTGAAGCTTGTATTATCCCAAATTCTCCAATAATAAGTTTGACCTGAGACAAAACTTAATGGAGTTGTTCCGTCAGATTGCAAAACAAAACCTGTTGGCCCCGTGAAAGTTGTAAGTCCCGAAACATATTTGATAAATGGACTCGAAAAATTAGAACTAGACGAAACTTGAATATACCAACCTGTGCCAGAATTTGTCCAAGAAAAATTAACAGTATTTGTAGGACAAGCAGCAATAGTTCTGTTTAAATTGCTTGCAACGGTGCTTACTGGAGGAGTGACACAAGCATTAATTATTGAAGCAGTTTGTGTACGAATTGTTCCAAGTAAACCATAAATGGTTGTTCCAGGGCAAGCAGTTCCACCAATATTAACATCTTTATGTCCGCAAATTCTTGATTTAATTCCATTTCCTCCACTTTGTAAAATGATATCAGCACTAGATAAAGGATCTAAGGCTTTTCTTTTATACCACCATGCAAGCAAAGCGTATAGCTTATTTAATTGAGCTGTGGTAGGTTGAGTTACATCTCCATTTCCTAAAAAATTAACGCCTATTGATTTTGCATTCGAATTTCCAGCATGTGAACCTCTCACATCACTTGTTAGATAATTAGCATTTTTTCTTCCGATAAATAAATTTCCGAATTTATCAATTAAATAATTGTAGCCAATATCAGACCAACCAAGTGAATTTACGTGATAATTCCAATAAGATCGAACAACTGCATAACCATCCGTGTAAGTATCTGGTGAGGCTCCATGATGTATAACAGTATGAGTTGCATTAATTACCGTAGGTGTGTAAGTTGCATTGGTACAGGCTGTATAACTACCACACCAAGCTGAGCGTTGAATAAAAGTTGGTACTTCAGGACAAGCAACAGCTTTATCAACAAATTCCACAACTTCCTTTCCATTTTTTGGATCAACATCATTACTTAAATCCATCAAGTCCAATCTGATTTTACTAATGGATACACCTTCTGGTGCCGTAATTGTTAAATAAATTTCCTTTCTTGCAGTTTCATCGTACGAGAAAAAAAGTTCTGACCAGTATAATCCTGTTGGTGTTTCTTCAGGAATATTTTCTCCTTCTCCATTTTTTTCCTTTCCAAATTCTTTGCTCCCAAGTTTAATTTCATTAAAATACGAAATTTTAAAATTCCCCGCAGGAATATTAGGATTACTTGCTTCCCAAGCCACACCAAAACAGGTAAAATAAGTTTCAGCTGAAAGCTTTATGATGTAAGAATTACCAACTTTCTTGAAATTATCTTCTTGAAAATAATAAACAGAAGACGGAATTCCTCTTTTTTCAGTTTCAATGACAGTTTTATTAGCTTTTGTAAATGATATGTCCGATGGAGAAATAAGATTTTGTGCAAAAGAGAAATTCAACAAGAAGCAAAAAAACAAAAAATTGAGTAGATTTTTTTTCATAATACATTGATTTTTAAGTTTCAAAAATATAAAGAAATACATTTAAAAACCATACAGAATCAATAGAAAAAGTAAACAAACTTTCAAAAAACGATTTACTACCTGTACTAAACCGATTTCCATTTATCAAACACCTAATTCACTCAAAATTTCAAATTAAATGAAAAAAAATAATAGGAAGAAATCAAAAAAATAAAATATATTTGTTCAAAATTAACCTATGCATCTGAGATTATTTTTTGTCTTTATTTTATCAAGTTTTTTAAACCTGAATAGCCAAATTCTCTATGTTTCAAGTTCAATGGGGTTTTCCAGGTCAAAAGAATTTCTCAAATTAAATGATTATACAGTCTTAGTTGGAGATAAAAAATTGCAAAACTACGAACTCTTAAATTATACCAAAACAAGTCTTTATCGGTTAAATTTCAACTTAAAACTTGGTGTTGATTTATTCAAAAAAAATGAAAAACTGAAAAAATTCCATCCTATTTATGAAGTTGCCTATTCATTTATTCCCGCTACCCTCAAAGCTGAATTTCGAAATGATGAAGTAATTACAGGCTCTTTGTTCCCCTCTAGCCAAACAGCACTTTCATATCAATATGGCTTTATGATTAGGGATGAAGCTCATGCGATTCTAAATTATTATCAAATGTTCTTAGAAAACGGGATTTCATTCAAATTAAGAGCGGGAAAGCAAATTTCTCTAGACTATGGTGCACAGTTTTTGCTGGGAAATACGAAAATGAAAGGATCGTATGTTTTTCATGAAATGGATTCAATAGAATACAAGAAATTTGATATTGGCGGCACAAGTTACTATGAAAATAAAATCATAGGTTCATACTATGAAAACCCCGATTACTATCCGATTGAAGTATCAAATGTCAGTTTTGGCTTTTCTTTTCCAGTCGGTATTGACTTTAGATTAGGGGAAAATCCTCAAAAATTTGGACGTTTTCATCTCTTATTTTATGTAAAACCCACCTTTGTTTTGTCTAGGTTGAAAGATATTCAGAAATTTAAATATTCTTACATTAGCAATTTTTCACTTGTATCATTTAAAATCGATATGAAAACTAAAAAAACAAATGAAAACTAAAAAATTTTATATCATTGTAAGCTTACTTTTATTTTCTTGTATCAAGAAAGAAGAGTTTAATTCCAATACTAACAAAAATAATCATTTTATTTTATTTAGCCCAATTCAAAATAGTCAAGTAGCCTTTCAGGACACAGTTTTTGTTTTGGGTAATTATTTTTTGAACGATGATAAAAAAAACTCGGTAATTAGTTATTCCGTAGATATTCAAAACTTGAGTCAAAATTATTATATTTCAAGGGACACATTGAATACTAAAGGAGAAGAATTAGCCTATTTTTATATTTTGAAAAATGAATTCACAGATACAACCGAAATATCGATTCAAGTGAATACAAATCCATCCTATGGGAACCCTAAAGGCATTGTAGTCACCCATAAAATCACCTGCCTTCCAAATTAACTTTTCACTTTCCGCTGAATCATATATACTGCTGCAATGCCTAAAACCCCACCTATCAATGTGTGAATTTCCAGCTTTTCATCCAATAAAATGAAAGATGAAACTGCCGCTGAAAAGGGAACTAAAAAGATAAAACTACTCGCTTTCGCTGAACCTAATTTTGATGTGGCGTAAAAATAAATCGTTGTTGCTAAGCTGGTTACAATGGCTCCTCCAAAAAACACATTTTCCCAAAATTGAAAAAAAAGTTTGAATTTAAACAATTATTCGTATATTTAAATTCAGTTTCTTAAACATTATGATAAACCTATTTCTTAAATTCAAACTATTTGTCTTTTTTCTAACATTAGGAGTTATTGTCTCTGCACAACATGCTACCTTAAATGGGAAAAAGACTAAAGTAGCTTTTGAAACCTTGATTTTATTTGGAGATACCCCTTACTTATATGAAATTGATTCAAATATGCAAATTAGTGGAAACTATGTTCAGTATTATGAAGGCAATATTATTCACGGAAAAGGAAAATTGGTCAAAGGAAAACAAACTGGTCTTTGGAAAACATATTATCCAAATGGTATACTTTTTTGTGAAGAAACATTTGACATGGGGGTCAATTCAGGATCATATAGTATTTATCATGAAAATGGAAAAATTCTCCATGAGGGCAAATATTTAAATGGAAAAGAAGTAGGTAAATGGACAAAATACTATGACAATGGACAAATTGAGGAATTAAGAGATTATTCCGATACAGGAGGTGTTGTTTCCTACTATAAAAGTGGAAAATTGAAATCAACTTGGAAATCAATCAACCATCTTAGAGAAGGTGAAACTTTACACTTTTATGAAAATGGTCAAATTGAATCAAAAGCCATGTACAAAAAAGGTTCTGTTTATGGTGAAGAAATCAGCTATTTTAGAAATGGGCAAATCAATTTAATAATAAAACATTTAGAGGGGAATAATACTGAAGAAATAGCTTATTTTGAAACAGGAAAATTATCTTTTAAGGGAAATCGTACCAATGGACAATTGGATGGAGAATTTCTTCGATATTATGAAAATGGAAATCTTTTTAAAAAATGGAATTATTCCAAGGGTAAAAAAAATGGAGACCAACTTGATTACCTAAGCACAGGTGAATTATTGAAAAAAGAAAATTATTTAGATGGGAAAAAAAATGGAATAAGCATTTATTATTCTAATAATGGTCAAATTCGTTCAAAATATAATTTTTTAAATGATAAAAAGGAAGGTGACCAAATATCTTATTTTGCAAATGGTGAAATTTCCTCAATTGAAAAATATATTGATGGAAAATTAAATGAAAGAATTGAATTTTATATAAGTTCTAAACTCTACAAAAAAAGTTTTTTCAATGAAGATTTAAACGAAGTAATTTGCACGACGTTTTTTGAAAATGGAAATATGCATTCAGAGGAATCGTCAAAAAAATATTCTCGAAATGGCGAATCAAAATTTTATTTTCAAAATGGTCAATTAGCAGCCGTTAAAAATTTCTCAAACGGAGTCTTGGAAGGTATTTATACAGATTATTATCAAAATGGACAAATGCATTCGACAGGGAATTATTTAAAAAATAAGAAAATTGGTGATTGGATTATCTATTCAGAAGATGGATTAAATCAACGAACAGTAAGTTATGAACCTGTCACTAAAAATAATGAAACAATAAAAATTGACGGTACAAATGAATCTTATTATTATGAATATTATAAAAATGGACAAATAAAATCAAAACAAAAATTGGTTGATAATGTTAAGGTCGGTTCTAGTGAATCTTTTTATGAAAATGGGCAAGTAACTGCAGCCTTCAAAATTGAAGATAATAAAGTAACAGAAGATATCATTTGGTACGAAGAGAATGGACAAATTTGGTGTCTATTTGATTTTTTAGACGATAAAAAAACTCTAATAAAATCTGAATTTTATCCAAATGGTGTCCTGAAATTCTTTGGTAAAATGTGCAAAGAAAGAAGTAAAGAAATTGGTGAAATTTTGGAATATTACGACAATGGAATGCTTTTAATGGAAAAAGAATATGATGAAAACGGTATAAACTTTGGACATTGGAAGGAATACTATCCTAACGGAGTATTGAAGGGAGAATGGGATTATGTAGATGGAAGACAAATTAACAAAAAAAACTATGGCAGTTTAGGTTTTTTGCAAGATGAATAGTTAATTCTTATTCTTAACTTTCCGCTGAATCATATATACTGCTGCAATGCCTAAAACCCCACCTATCAATGTGTGAATTTCCAGCTTTTCATCCAATAAAATGAAAGATGAAACTGCCGCTGAAAAGGGAACTAAAAAGATAAAACTACTCGCTTTCGCTGAACCTAATTTTGATGTGGCGTAAAAATAAATCGTTGTTGCTAAGCTGGTTACAATGGCTCCACCAAAAAACACATTTCCCCAAAATTTTATTTCCCGTATTTCAAATGTTGCCTTTAATGATTCATAATTTATAAAAGGGAAAAGTGAAATTAAGGTGATGAAATACATCCATAAACTAAATGAAAAGGGTGACCCATAGTCACTTGATTTTGCTGTGAAGCGACTCATTATTGACCACAATAAAGCCGATGCCAAAAAATATAAATTCCCACTATTGAAAAGTAAATCAAAACTTACCCAAATTTTTAACAAAACACAACCAGCAATCAAACCTAAGACTAAACCGATCAATTCGTTAATGTTTGGTTTTTTTCTTGCAATTAGCATGCTCAAAAAATACGCCATCAGTGGATTTAATGTTGTCACCAAAACTCCTCCAGCACCCGCCGTACCTTTTTTTAAACCTAAAAACATCATATAACTGTAAATTGCCAGTAAAATTCCTGAAATCAAGACAAAAGGAATTCCTTTTTTACTTATTCGAAGCGGAATTTTTAAGAATAATAAAATTGGAATCGAAGTCAAAAAAACAATTGAATAACGATAAGCTGTCAACACAATTGGATCACTGTAAGCAGATACAACTTTTGCAGATGGCCACGATAACCCCCAAAAAACCATGGAGATTAGCATTGCAATTAATAAAGTTTGTTGGTTTTTCAAGAAGTTTTTTTTTGCAAATTTAGTTCTTATTAATCATTACAATTACATAAATTAGATACTATTTTATGTAAATATGTAAATCGAGTTGCATTTTTGCATAAAATAACTTTTCACGTCGTCCAATTAGACTTTAAACTAATAAATGGATTTACTCTAAAATCAATTATTACCAACTAATGATTTCACAATCTCCCCGATTGTCTTTATTTCCTTCACATAATCAATAGAAGGTCCAGCACACCAAACGGTTTGATAAGTCTGACCAAAAGCAGCTTTTTGCAAACTTTTCATTCCACGCAAAAAAGTAAGGGCTTTAAGCCATTTTTTGATTCTTTTGTTTTTATTTAAAAAATTTTCTAACCAGGATTGTTCAGTTCCAATTTCTTGCACATAAGGTGTATTGATAACAGTGCAAGGCGTACCAGATAATTTGGTGGTCATTACGATGTCTTTTGCTCCAAATTCAATACATGCTTTTTTGTAATCTTCAGTAACTGGACTTTCCTTGGACGCAATAAAAATCGAACCGACAGAAACACCAGCAATCCCTAAATTCATTCGTTCTTTAAAAGTTTCATGATTTCCAATTCCTCCTGCTGAAATAATTGGAATAGAGCAAGTTGATTTTAGGTCCGAAATTAATTGTATGAAACTCAAATTTCCAGCGTGACCTCCCGCTTCTTTACTTACTGCAATCAAACCATCAGCACCCAATTTCTCTACTTTTTTAGCGTATTTTACTTCAGTAACATCACAAAAAACCAAAATTCCCTTCTCGTGCGCTTTTTTGATTGTTTCTTCCGGTGACCCCAGAGAAGTAATTATATAAGCAATTTTTTCTTCGCAACAAATTTGTAATTGCTCTTGCAATCTGAAATTAGACTTATTTACAATTAAATTGATCCCAAATGGTTTATTTGAAAGTCCCTTAATTTCTCTTATCGCATTTCTCAAATCATCATTTGAACGATAATTTAAAGCAGGAATCGCGGCTGTAATCCCAGAATTTAAAGCAGCTAAAGTCATTTTAACATCTGAAATCAAAAACATAGGTGCCAATATTATTGGATGCTCAATTCCTAAAATTTGACTAAGATTCTTCATACTTACAAAGGTAGTTTTTTTAGGACAAATCCCTTCATTATTTTCAGTTTTTCTCAAACAAAATGAATTACTTTTTGTTAAAAGATTGAATAAAACGCAAAACTTCACTACTTTTGCACTCAATTTTTAGAAAAAATGATTGAAACAGATATTATAATTATTGGAGCAGGTCCTGTTGGGCTTTTTGCAGTTTTCGAAGCAGGTTTATTAAAACTTAAATGCCATTTGATAGATTCCTTACCTCAGGCAGGTGGTCAATGTTCGGAAATTTATCCAAAAAAACCAATTTATGATATTCCAGGATTCCCCTCGGTATTAGCAGGTGAATTAGTTGATAATTTAATGGAGCAAGCAGCACCGTTCAAACCAGGTTTTACATTGGGAGAAGCTGCAACTGACATTGAAAAATTGGAAGATGGTTCATTCATTGTAACAACAATTAAAGGGACAAAACACCATGCTCCAATTGTGATGATT
>CAZHLZ010000021.1:0-20954 GCA_964532475.1 uncultured Chitinophaga sp. | reverse complement strand
GAATGAAGACTACCTTTGGAAAGTTTTAAATATAAAAGTGTGAGTTTGCCCTGAAATTTTGACGGCTTTTTTTTATTTTTATTAGTACTTTTGTATCCAAAATAGCTCGCATGAATCGTCAAGAACTCATTCAACAAATAAAAGAAAAAAAATCATTTTTATGTGTCGGTTTGGACACAGATTTGACAAAAATCCCTAAACATTTGTTGGAGACAGAAGATCCGATTTTCGAATTTAATAAAGCGATTATTGATGCAACAAAAGATTTTTGTGTTGCCTATAAACCAAACATTGCATTTTACGAATGTTACGGTCCAAAAGGATGGGAATCTTTACAAAAAACATTGGATTACATTCCAAAAAATATTTTCACCATTGCCGATGCAAAACGAGGGGACATTGGAAACACTTCAAGCTATTACGCAAAAACATTCTTTGAAACCTTAGCATGTGATTCAGTTACAATTGCACCTTACATGGGGGAAGACAGTGTAAAACCATTTTTGGAATTTGAGGGAAAATGGGCAATCGTTTTAGCACTAACATCTAATTTAGGAGCAACAAATTTTCAATTTCTGAAAGACGAAAATGGAAAAGAATTTTACAAACACGTTCTTGAACAAGTAGCTAGCTGGGGCACTCCAGAAAACACCATGTTTGTAGTTGGCGCAACAAGAGCTGAAGGAATTGCAGAAGTTCGTAAAATTGTACCTCAACATTTCTTTTTGGTTCCAGGAGTTGGAGCACAAGGAGGTAGTTTAGAGGATGTTTCCAATTATGGCTGGAACGAAGATTGTGGTTTGCTTGTAAACTCTTCTCGCGGAATCATTTATGCATCACAAGGACTACATTTTGCCGAAAAAGCAAAAATTGAAGCAAATAATATTCAACTTGAAATGGAAGAAATTCTTCTAAATAAAAATTTTATTTAACCCAAAATGGAAGAAATTCAAATTCAAAAGGAAAAAATAGCTGAAACCATTCGCAATTATCACCAAAAAGGATGGTCTCCAGCTACATCAACAAATTATTCTTTCAGAAAAGATATTTGGGACAAGGAAATTTTCGTTTCTCGTTCGGGAATTGATAAATCTCAGTTTTCTGCTGATGATTTCATTAAAGTCGATTTTGATGGAACACCAACGGTGGAATTCTACAATCAAAAACCATCGGCTGAAACATTGATTCACTGTGTTTTGTATGACTTATTTCCTCAAACATTAGTAATCTTGCATAGTCATTCTGTTTATTCCGTATTAAATTCTCAAAGATATAAAGAGGAAATTTTATTTGAGGGCTACGAAATTCAAAAGGGATTTAAGGGTCAAACTACACACGAAGCGCAGATTTCGATCCCCATTTTAGATAATTCACAAGATATGCTCGCATTTTCAAATTTGATGAGAGCAAAAAAAGATCTATTTTCTAATCATTGTTTCATTATCAGAAATCACGGAACCTACGCTTGGGGCGAAAATCTATTTGAAGCAAAACGCCACTTAGAAAGTTTGGAATACTTGTTGGAGGTAAATTGGAGATTGAATCATTAATTAAGAAATTAATTATCTTAGGAAATGAAGCATCAATTTCTACTTCGTAATTTTGTTCTTTTAGCATTCCTTAGCTTAAGCATTAAGACATTTTCACAAGCCAAAGATTCACTTGAGCTTTCTCTTCAATTTAGATCCCTGCTTACTGAGACAAATTCGGAAGCGACAGTTCAAAAAATCAAAACATTACATACACGTTTTTTCAAAAAATCAGATCAACACAAAACGTGGTACTGGACAGAATTGACAAAATATTACATTCAAACAGGGAAACTGGAGCAAGCGCGCAACAGTTGTGAACAAGGATTAAAATACTGGAATTCAAAGAAAAACACTTCAAAAGCTGCCACATTCTACAACTTACTAGGGTCCATTGAGAGTTTACAGAAATCATACAAAAAAGCCATTGAAGCCTATCAAAAAGCCATTGAAGGATATGAAAAAGCAGGAAATGAGAAAGCCGCAGCCTTTGTGAAAAACAACATAGCAAATACGTTTTTCAGCTTAAGTGATTATGAGTCAGCGTATAAGTACATCTCAGAAGCCTATCAAGTTGTTAAAAAAGAAAAAGATACGCTTTACCTACCTTCCATTGCAGCTGTTCTAGCCGTAAGTGAAGTGAAATTGGGGAAATTTGATGCTGGTAAAAAACATGCGGATGAATGTTTGCAATTGTCCCAAAAATATGGAAATGTAATTGGATTGATCATTGGGAATTATACCTTAGGTGAATATTGGAACGAACAAAAAAAGTATCCTTTGGCCATTTCAAAGTTTCAAGAATCGTTGGATATCTCAACAAGGTACAAGCAAGCTTTCTACATGATGCTGTGTAACATTGGATTGGCAAATGCGGCAAATGAAAATAAAAACTTTGATTTAGCTTTAAGCAGCGGTCTAGAAGCATTAAAGATAGCTGAACAGCTTGAAAATCAGAATACCCTCTACTCTATTCACCGACAATTGGCAAGTGCATATTTTGGAAAAAATAATTCACGGGATGCTTACACGCACTTAAACATGGCACACACCAATTTTCGATCAAATGCAGATAAAAGCAACCGAGAAATTATCAATGACATTTTAATCAAATACGAAACTGCCCAAAAAGAAAAAGAAATTGTTGCAGCAAAACTAAAATTGCAGGAAGAAAAAGTCAAGTCCAACCAATTGTTTTACCTGACCTTATTTCTTATTTTGGGTGTAATTATCACAGTTCTAACACTTATTAATCTGAAAAAATTGCAAAAGCAAAAGTTACGTGCCCTTGAATTGCAAAAGAATGAATCAGTTTTAAAAGCCTTGGTAGAAGGTGAAGAACGGGAAAGAGAACGCATTTCAAACGAACTGCACGACGGTGTTGCCTCAGCAATTACAGGGATAAAAATCGGACTAGAAACAACCCAAGAGACAGATTCTTATTCGCTCCAAAAAACGGTGACTCAATTGAAAAATCTGCACGAAGAAACTCGCAGAATATCACATAATCTTATGCCATTGAAATTGGACAAGGTGAGTTTTACGGAAGCAATTCGCAGGTTTTGTCAAGAAAATTCATCTGAACGAACCATTCTTCATTTTTACGGATCCGAAGAACATCCGTTTCCATTTTCGCAAAATATTGCGCATATTTTATACCGGATTTCTCAGGAATTAGTAAATAATACCTTAAAACACGCCCAAGCTAAAAACTGCACCGTTCAAATTCAGATCACAGAAAATACATTTTCAATCACTTTTGAAGACGACGGAATCGGCTTTGACCTTACACAACTTGAAAAAAGTCAAGGACTAAAAAGTATTGAACAGCGCATACTAGAAATTGGGGGAACTTTCCACCTAGAAACTGCTCCAGGAAAAGGTTGTTTTACCGTATTAGAATTTGTATTTTAGCCCAATGAACATTGTAGTAGCTGACGATCATCCCTTAATTCTAGAAGGATTACACAAATCTCTTTCCCTAGAATTTTCTGACGCTACCATTATTTGCTGTTCAACCAAAGATGCTTTGTTTGATACACTTAAAAAGCTGGAAATAACACTGCTTATTCAAGATATTAAATTTGGAACAAGCGACGCACGTGATTTTCTGAAAGCACTCAGAACTTCCTATCCAAGTTTAAAAGTAATTGCCCTAAGCAGTCTCACCGATTCATTTGCTATTCAAGAAACTTTAAATACGGGTATCGAAGGATATGTGCTCAAATCAGAATCTACGCAAGAACTGATTAACGCCATAAACGTTGTTCTTACTGGAGAGAAATTTTTGAGTAAAGGTGCACATGAAAGCTTAGGCAAACAAAATTCAACTCCTTTGATTCCAGAGAATATTCATTTAACTGGACGTGAAAAAGAAGTGCTACGTGAAATTTTAGCCGAAAAATCAACCAAAGAAATCGCTCAAAGTCTGTTTGTCACTGAAAAAGCAGTGGAACATCACCGAGCGAATTTATTTTCTAAATTGCAAGTAAAAAATGTAACAGGACTTGTAAAAAAAGCATTATTTCTGAGACTGTTGGAAGATTAAGGCGACAAAATTTCAACTTTTTCATCAAATCTAGGGTTTTCCCTAGGAAAAAATATTCCCATTTTCCTGACCTTTGTCAAAAAATAAAACTATGAAAACAGGAGCGTTGACTTTATTTATCCTTGGCATTTGTTTCACAAATGAAATGCTATCACAAAGCGGAATTATTGACCGTCAAAAGGAAAACTTAAAGCACAAGGTTAATTCGAGAATCGAAAATAGAATCGATCAAGGAGTTGATAAAACACTAGACAAAGTTGAGGAAAAAATTGACGGTACAGGAAAAAATAAAGAAAATCAAAGCACAGAATCTAGCACTCAAACAGAATCGGAAAGAAACGACGAAACTGGCAACACTCAAGAGGGAACAGAAAACATTGACAATGATATACTTACAAAGGATGAACCTCAAAAATCCTTACAAGCCTATAGTAAATTTGATTACATCCCTGGTGAAAAAGTGCTTGTTTTCGATCAATTTGAAAACACTGAACAAGGAGATTTTCCAATAAATTGGAATACAAATGCAAGCGCTGAGGTTGTTAAGTTTGATGGAAGAACTGAAAAATTTTTAAAACTTTCACCTCAAGGAATTTACCAAAACGAGGATATCAAAACCTTACCTGAAAATTTCACCTTAGATTTTGATGTTTTCGCCTCAGAGGATTATTCTGAAATGATGAGTGGAATAAAGGTCGTTTTTGTGAGAAAAACAGATGCACCCATGATGTACGATCAAAATTTCAGCACGGAGACACAATTTGGTATGGATATACACCCTGCGGGAGATGGAGGAACATGTTACTTTTGGGTATTAGATCAAAACAATGTTTCAACGATCACAAACGAAGTAAAAATCGCTGTTAGCAGTGGACAATTTTTCAAAGTATCGATTTGGAGACAGAAAAACCGAGTGCGTGTTTATGTCAACGAACAAAAAATAATTGATCTACCCCGTGCACTTTTTAATGACATTACCTATGAGTCACTCTTTGCCAATTATACCTTTGGAGGTGAATTATATTTGGCAAACATTCGCTTTGCAGTGGGTGCCCCTGATACACGTAGCAAATTGATTACGGAAGGAAAACTTGTCAGTAGAGGGATTCTGTTCGATACCAATTCAGCAAAAATTAAAGCTGAATCCTTTGGTGCTTTGAAAGAAATTGCCACAGTATTGCTTGAAAATCCAACGGTGCGTGTAAAAATCATTGGTCATACGGATTCGGATGGTGATGACAAAGCAAACCTCGATTTATCGAAAAAGCGAGCTGAATCTGTAAAAGAAGCTTTAATTGCAGAATTCAAAATACCTGCAAACCAATTGGAAACTGATGGAAAAGGAGAAAGCGAACCTAGTGATCCGAATACAAGCTCAGTTGGAAAAGCAAACAATAGACGCGTAGAATTTGTTAAATTATAAGCCATGAAAAAGAACTTGATATTACTTTTTGGAACCTGTGTGCTTTCCTGCTTTTCAATCGTTGGACAAGAAAACACGGAAGTTGAATTAAATTTAGACAAAACTCCCTATGAACTTTTTGTTTTATCAGGTACGGAATTGCTAAAAGCTTACGACTTATATGACGAAGCAACGATGGCTTCGATGAGTGCAACAGATATTCAAACCATTCAATGTCAAAAGAAATGTTTAAAAGTGAATATTCAGATTTCCGAAAAGTATCAACAACTCGATCCAACTTTTACTTTGCGTAAAATCCAAGAGGGTAAAACAAGTAACTATTCAGATGCTTGGACTGAAGAAATGTCTACATGTAATTGTGATTAATACGAATATTATGAAATTAAAAAACGCAACATTCGCTCTACTCCTAGTTGGTAGTAACGCCTTTTCTCAATCCATTGAATGGACAAGGACGCTCGGTGGAAATCTTTTTGACTATTTCTATGAAGTTTGTCCCACAACGGATGGTGGTTTCTTGTGTGTAGGTAGAACCAATTCAACAACGGGTGACATTCAAGTTTCAATCAATGGTCAAAATATTGGAACTGAAGACGGTATTATTGTGAAATTAGATGCGCTTGGAAATGTAGTCTGGAATCAAAGTATTGGCACTATGCTAGACGATGATATTACGGATGTAAAACAAACAGCCGATGGAGGATTTATTTTAGTGGGAAACACACAAGGAACACTAGGTTTTGATCCCTCATGTACCGTATGCTCTTCGCACGAGTATTGGTTGGTGAAATTAGATTCCCAAGGGAATATTGAATGGGAAAAAATATACGGAAGTTCAGCAAATGAAGCTGCTTCTTCGGTTGATTTTACTTCTGATGGTGGATACATTATGGTTGGCTACACCCAAGGAGCAAATGGAAATGTAAGTGCTTCACCACAAGGCACATCGGATATGTGGATTGTGAAAGTGGATGCGGAAGGCGATTTAATGTGGGAAAAAAGTATTGGAAGTGTTGATTTTGACGACGCACGTTCAGTAAAATCTTGTTTAGATGGTGGTTACATCGTTGTAGGAACATTCGAAAACTCTACATCATTTAGCGCCACAACGGATATTGCAGTAGTGAAATTAGCTCAGAATGGTGATCTTGAATGGCAACAAACCTATGGAAATACTTCAACGGATGAAAATGGAAATGACATCTTGCAAAATCCAGATGGGACATTTATGGTGGTTGGAAGTGCCTTAAACACTAGTTCCATTTTAACAAATCCCTTCGGAAGTACAGATGCCATCCTTTTTCAAATTTCTGAAACAGGAACCGTAATTTGGGCTAAAAATTATGGAGGATCATCTGCGGATGCAGCACATTCGATTCGTGCGTTAAGTGACGGTTCTTATTATTTAGCTGGTGCGACTAACTCAAACAACATGGATTTTACTGGTTATCAAGGAAACGGAGATGGTTGGTTAGGTAAAGTCGATGCTTCTGGAACTTTGCTTTGGTCTATGCTTTTTGGAGGAACAAATTCAGATTTTGTGGGCGGAATTACAGTTACTTCCAATGGAGGCTGTGTTGTAGCTGGATCAGGAAATTCAACAAACGGTATTTTCCAGTCAAACAGTGGGAATTACGATGTTTTCGCGCTGAGAGTTAGTGGTACTCCAGTTGCTCCAGAAGATACAGATTCAACATTTACATTAGCTATCTGTGGAAGTTCGTATCTTTTTCAAGGAACTACTTACACACAGTCGGGAACTTACTTCGACACAATCCCCAACCAAGCTGGAGCAGATTCTTTACTCAGCTTGCAATTGACTTTATATCCAACACAAGCGAGTAGTTTTTCAGAAAGTAGCTGTGGATCAGTCTTTTTTGGTGGTGAATTTTTGGATGAATCTGGAATTTATACGACAACATTGCAAACCATACATGGATGTGATTCAGTTGTAACGTTGAACTTAACAATTTTGCCCAAACCAGAACGAGAAATTGTAGTAAGCACTTGCGATTCATACACTTGGCTTGATGGAGTAACTTATTTTTCCTCAACGAATGAACCAACCTTTATTGTTGAAATGGCAGACGGATGTGATTCTATCCTTACCTTAAATTTGACCGTGAATCAAGTAAATACAACAGTTACAGACGTAGGAACTGGAATTTTAACTGCAAGCCCAAATGAAAGTTATCAATGGTTTGATTGTGAAACACAAACGATCATTCCAAGTGAAACTGCGTCAAGCTTCTCTCCTACTCAAGATGGAATCTATGCTGTAATCTTAGAAAATGCTGCGGGCTGTGTTGATACCTCCGATTGCTATGTTATTGATTATTTGGCACTCAACACTCATAATCTACTTGAATGGACCTTGTCTCCAAATCCAGCATCAGAGCACGTGTCTATACACACTGCTTCAGGAATAGTTCCCTCAACGATTACACTTTACGATTTGCAAGGAAAGTTCATTCAGCAAGTTAAAAATGAGTCCACGATTAATGTTTCAGCTTTATCGCCTGGCATTTATTTGTTGCATATTCATTCTCAAGATCAGCAAACGGTAGTTTATCAACTTGCTGTTCAATAAAAGTAGATTATTGGAGACTTAGGGATAATTCTTAAAATCATTTCACAAAAATTAACTTCTCACGCTCCACTTTCATGCGTAAAAAGCCAAAAACAACTGTGATTTGCGTGCCATTAATTTCTTCCACCGTTCCAGTTTGTTTGGTTTCGATTAGTTTAACAATAGACCCAACACTAATTTTCTCTCGTTGGTGAATATCAACTTTTGATGTTTGTACTTTCTTGTTTTTTGAAACACTAGCTTTATTTACTTGAGTCTTTAATTTTACGCTTAAGTTTTTTGAGTCTATTTTACTTTTTTCAATTGTCAAATACTTTTTCACCTCATCAATCAAGGGAGCATTAATATCTTTCTTTTTGGATTTAGATTGAAAACGGTCAATATAATTTTGCATTTTTTTCCCTAAGGTGATGAAGGAACTATTTTTCTCCATAAAGTCAGCATGTTGAGCCAGCTTCACGTCTAGGAGTTTTTTCCTTTCAAGATACTCTTTTCGCGCTTTTTCTGCAATTTCTTGAGCTTCGACATGTTCCTTATTCAATTGTTCCAAATAGGTTTTTTCACGCTGCAATTCACTTAACAATTGATCCATATTCACTTCGTGAGAGTCAACTTTAGTTTTTGCTTCTTCGATTAATTCAATCGGAATTCCATTAATTTGCGCAACCTCAAAAGTAAACGAACTTCCTGGCTGCCCCATCGAAAAACGATAAAGTGGTTCTAAGGTTTCTGTATTAAATAACATGCAGCCATTAATCGCATTTCGCAAGCGATCAGCTTTTAATTTTATGTTCCCATAATGCGTTGTTATGACACCGAAACACTTTTTATTATAAAGCTGTTCGAAAAACACTTCCGCTAAAGCTCCTCCCAAAATTGGATCAGAACCCGTACCAAATTCATCTAGTAAAACCAAGGTTTTTCTATTTACTACTTCGAGAAAATATTTCATTCTCTTTAAGCGATAGGAATAAGTACTCAATTCATTTTCAATCGATTGATTATCACCAATATCTGTCAAAATTTGTTGAAAGAAACACATTTTACTGTTTTCGTTCACGGGAATCATCAATCCAGATTGGAGCATCAACTGTAATAATCCTACAGTTTTTAGGGTGATACTTTTTCCACCAGCATTTGGACCAGAAATAACCAACATGCGGGAAAATTTATCCAATTTTAAACTTTGTGGAAAGGTTTTTTTATTAATTGCTTTATTATTTTTCCACAAAATTGGATGGAAAGCATCAATCAACTCGATTTTAAAGTTTTCAGATTGCGTTTCGTGTTCAATAGCAGGTAAATTACAATTCATTTCAAAAGCTAATTTCCCCTTGGCTTGAATAAAATCTAATTCTGTTAAAACAAGTTGGTAAGAACGGATTAAGTCAATAAATTTCGAAATATCACGCGTCAATTGCTGTAAAATACGAAAAACCTCCTTGCGTTCATCGTCCAATAACATTTCCAATTCATTGTTCAAAGGAACATTTACTTGAGGCTCAATAAACGTTAAACTACCCGTTTTCGAAGAACCCAATATTGAACCTGAAACCTTACGTTTATGTGTTGATGGAAGTGTTAAAACCCTGCGTTCACTGACAAAAGATTCTTGAATATCAGCCAACAATCCCTCTTTCAACAAGCGTCTTTTTTCCTTTTCAAAATTCCGATTGATTTGATTTCTTAGGGTGTTTATTTTTGTTCTAATTTCAAAAAGCAACTTTGATGCATCATCTTTTATCAAACCTTTTGGTGTAAAAATCGCATCGATGATTTCAATAATTTCTTTTGTGAAGTAACAATTTTCAAAAAGTGCAGCTAAGTTAGGATATTCTTTTTCTCGTTTATCAAAAAAATGCAGTAAAGAATTTACTCGCTCTGAGGCAATTTTTATCCTCACAAAGCCTTCTAATTCAAGCACCGAATTATGAATTCCCAGTAATTTTAATTCTTTTTCTATTTCCTCAAAATCTAGAGCGGGAAAGAACTCCCTTACCCTTTTAATTTCGACAAATTCATTCAACTTATCCAATTCAACGCGCAAAACAGAAAAATTTCCAATTGGTTTCAATTCACGCAATCGGTTAAAAGCAGTCTTTTGTAATGCAAAATTTTGCAACCAAGACTGAATTAATGGAAACTCTAAATCACTTAATGTTTGTTCGTCGAAAAGAATCATTTGGTAAAATTACTTAATTATACATTATCCGTACCAAGTAAACCTGAAATTTGAAAAATTGTTCCAAAAAAAAGGCTAACATTTCTGCTAGCCTTTCAAAAAATTATAATGTTATTTTAGTTTTTGATTATTCTTTTTGTAAAACTTCCAGCTTCATTTTCAAATTGAAGGAAATAAACTCCGTTTTCGAAATTAGCTATAGAAACAGTTTCAATTGCTTTAGTAGAATTGATTGTTCTTAAAACTTTTCCATTCACATCTCTTAAATTCAAGGTGAAAATTTGATTTTCTGGCAAGTTAATAAAAATTACATCATTACTTGGATTTGGATAAATCGAAACCAAGTTAGAAAAATCTTGTTCACTTAAGTTCGCAAAATTGGTAATAGTTACACAAGAAGTCGTATCAGAACACCCAAAAGAGTTTGTAACGATCACTTGATAATCTCCTCCAATTGGTTGTAAAATTTGATTGGTAGCAGATGTAATCATTTCTCCTGTTTCACAATTCAACCATTGGTATGACAAATCTGCTGGAAAAGCAGTTGCAGTTGTATCACCTTGTAAAGTTACAGAAGCAACCACCGCAGGATTTGCAGTTAAATTAACCGTAATCGTACTATCACAACCTTTTGCATTAGGAATCACAAATGTGTACACGCCACTTGTTGTTAAAATCTGACCAGTTGGCGAAACATAAAAATCGCACGTTACTGGTGAAACCGTGCTAAATGTAGGTACATTTTTCGTATAATTGATTGTAATAACACTATCACAACCAGCCATGTTTGGAATCGTTGCAGAATATACCCCACTTACTGAATAAACCATTCCATCTGCGGCTGTATAATCATCACAACTTGCAACGGTAACAGTAGCCATCGTTGGCATGGTCACAGTTAAGTCAATTGAAATGATACTGTCACACCCTTCTGCGTTTGGAATCGTAACTTCATACACTCCACTTTCAGTGAATTCTTGTCCATCAGGTGCTGTATATGCCCCACAAACAGATGTTTCAACAATTGAATTTGTAGTTGGTGTTAAAATTGTTAAATCTAAAGTAACAATTGTATCACAAACATCGCCCGCTTTTAAGTACGTGTAAATTCCACTTGCAGAATAAACATCTCCATTTTCATCAGTGAACGATTCACACGCTGAAATTATTTCTGTGCTTGTTGGATTTGTTGCTGTAAAATCAATTGTAATGGTACTGTCGCAACCTGCCATATTTGGAATTACAGCTGTATAAATACCAGATGCATCATAACTTTGACCATCAGGTGCTATGTAAGGTGCGCAAGAAGATTCTGTTATTGATGACATTGTTGCATTCAAAATAGTTAAGTCCAAGGTAACAATCGTGTCACATAAATCACCTGCTTTTAGATACGTATAAATCCCACTTGCAGCATAAACGTCACCATTTACATCTGTATAAGATTCACAAACTGAAACTATTTCTGTACTTGTTGGGTTTGTTGCCGTGAAATCAATCGTAATGGTACTATCACAACCTGCCATGTTTGGAATTACAGCTGTATAAATACCAGATGCATCATAATTTTGTCCATCAGGAGCAAGGTATGGAGCACAAGACGATTCTGTGATTGAAGACATAGTTGCATCTAAAACAGTTAAATTAAGAGTTACAATACTATCGCAAGCAAACGTATTTCCACCTGCTATTGTAAACACATGTTGACCTGTCGAATTGAAAACTTCACCAGTAGAGGCAACATATTCGCCGCAAACAGACTCAGTAATTGTGCTAGTTGAAAATGTATTAACCACTAAATTAATCGTTATTATACTGTCTGACAAGTTTGCATTAGGTATCGTAGCCATATATGTTCCTGAACTTGTATAAACTTGCATATCAGGAGCAGTGTAAGAATCACATGCATTAACGTCAATGGTACTGAAAGTATCCTGACTAAATGAAATGAAGCTTACAAAGGAAACAAAAATGCTGAGTAATGATTTTTTCATAAATAATTTATTTTAAAATATTCAGCTAAAATAATGATAATTTTTGAAAATCCAAGAATTGATAAAAAAATGTCATTTTGTCATTAAAAAAATTTGGCAAATAATTTGACTACTAAAAATTGTAAACGTAATTTTACACCCTCATTAGGGAATTAATTTTAAAAACAAACAATATGGCATTAGAAATTACAGATGCAAACTTTGAGGAGCTTGTATTAAAAGCAGACAAACCAGTTATAGTAGATTTTTGGGCAGAATGGTGTGGACCATGTAGAATGATTGGACCAGTTATCGAGGAAATGGCAACAGAATACGAAGGAAAAGCAATCATCGGAAAAGTGAATGTGGACGAAAACCCAGGTGTTTCTGCACAATTTGGAGTAAGAAACATCCCTACAATTTTATTTGTAAAAGGTGGTGAAGTTGCTGATAAATCTGTTGGTGCTGTTCCAAAAGCGCAATTAGTAAGCAAATTGGAAGCATTAATGTAAATTTAGATACAATTTATTTTTAAAAAACGTCAGGATTTTTCTTGGCGTTTTTTTATTTATAATAATTAATCCTTGTTTTTTCATAGTTTTAGTAACTTTGTCAAAAAATCAAAAATGAACAAATTTGTAAATAGATTAAAATATTACGGAGTTGGCTTTGGAATAGGAATGGTATTCGTATTTTTCTTTTTCCAAAATAGAGGTTGTAGCTGGCTTCCAGCAAATAGAGTGAAAAATTCCATTTTAGATCGAGCATTGGTTGTTTCTGAAGAAGAAAACAAAGTTCTAATCAAAAAAGGCGTAAAAACAGACGATATCATTGAACTTTTAAACACGGGAGATGTCGATTTTGAAAAAAGTATCACGGAAGGAAAAACAAAAATTTATTACCTATCCAATGATAAAATCAAAGTTTTTTTCACTTTGCCAAAAGACAATTACATTTCGGAGGTAAAATATGCTCAAAAACCTGTTTCTAAAGTAACAAATACATTAAAAGGAAAAGGGAAATTCTTGCACTTCCCAAATGACCCAGATTTAATCTACGTTGATTCAAATAAGGTTCTAGGCTGTCAGCAAGAAGTATTAGGTTTCATCAATCAAAAGTTAATTTTCAAAGCTATAAAGGAAAGTGGAGAAGTGGATTTTGACAAAACATTTTACTTCAAAAAACCGAGACCAATTTGTTACATCAATTACAAAGACAAAAAAGGAAATGTGATTGGATCTAAAACGTATTGGTATAAAAACAAAATTACCATAAAATCTTTCGATATTCCTTTCGAAAATTCATGTAAATAATTGCTCAAAATATATCAAATTTGTTTTTTTCCTTTCATAGATAGATAAATTTCAATTTTATTTTTAATTTTGAACAATGGAATTTTCTGCTGAACAAATTGCTGGAATTTTGAATGGTGTGATTTCGGGTAATCCTGAGGTAAAAGTAAACGCCCTTTCAAAAATTGAAGAAGGAACGGAAGGTACACTTTCTTTTCTTTCTAACCCAAAATACGAAGAATACATTTACTCCACTGGAGCATCAATTTGTATCGTAAATAAAACCTTTGCACCAACAAAAGAATTACCTGCAAGTTTAACACTTGTTCAGGTAGATGATGCTTATGCATGTTTTGCCAAATTGTTGGATTTTTACAATCAAATGCGTCAAAAACCTGCAAAAATTGAGCAACCTTCATTTATTTCTGAATCTGCAAAATTAGGTGAGGAAATTTATTTAGGTGCCTTTGCTTACATTTCGGATGGTGCTAAAATTGGCAACAATGTTAAAATTTACCCAAATGCATTTATTGGTGAAAACGTTGAAATCGGTGATAATTCTGTTGTTTACCCAAGTGCAACAATTTACGCTGACTGTAAAATTGGAAAAAATTGCATCATTCACGCAGGAGTAATCATTGGTGCTGATGGTTTTGGCTTTGCACCGGACGAAAATGGCGAATACCAAAAAGTTCCACAAATTGGAAATGTAATTTTAGAAGATTTTGTTGAAGTAGGTTCAAATACGACTATTGATAGAGCAACATTAGGTTCAACAATTATTCGTCGTGGTGTAAAAATTGACAATTTATGTCAAATCGCACATAACGTAGAAGTTGGAAAAAATACAGCTATGGCGGCACAAGTTGGAATTGCAGGCTCTGCCAAAATTGGTGAACGAGTTATGATTGGAGGTCAAGCAGGAATTGCAGGACACTTACACATTGCCGATGAAACGAAAATCGTTGCTCAATCTGGAATTCCAAGTACCGTTAAAAAAGCGGATACCTTGATGGGCTCACCGGGAATAAACATTGAAGATTTCAAAAAATCATACTTCGGTTTCAGAAAATTGCCTTTTATCTTGAATAAAATCCAAGAATTTGACCAAAAGTTAAAAGAATTGACCAAAAAATAACTAGAATAATAAACACACAAAGATTACTGACAAATAAAGTCTTTTGTCTAAAATCTTTTGTCTAATGTCTCTCAAAATATGGCTGAAAAGCAACGTACACTCAAAGAAGCAGTAAAATTAACAGGTGTTGGATTACATACTGGAGAAAAAGTTACAATTGAAATTTGTCCTGCTCCAGAAAATCATGGTTATAAATTCCAACGAGTTGATTTAGAAGGACAACCAACTATCAAAGCAGATTGCGATTTAGTTGTTGCAACGGATAGAGGAACGACCTTGGAACAAAATGGTGCACGTGTCTACACAACAGAACATGTTTTGGCTGCTCTTTACGGAATGCAAGTTGACAATGCATTAATTAAAATTGACGGACCAGAAATTCCAATTTTGGACGGAAGTTCTTGGTTATTTGTGCAAGCATTTGAGCAAGTGGGTTATGAAGATCAAAATGCTGATCGAGAATATTTTGAATTAACAGAAAACATTCCTTGGGAAGATTTAGAAAAAGGAATCGAATTTTTAGCAATCCCTGATAATCACTATCGAATTACGGTAATGGTGGACTACAAATCTCCAGTTCTGGGAACACAACATGCTTCCATGTACCAAATTGGTGAATTTAAAGAGGAAATTGCAAAATGCAGAACTTTTGTTTTCTTGCGAGAATTAGAATTTTTGGCTAGCAATAATTTAATCAAAGGTGGAGATTTAGACAATGCAATTGTTTTAGTTGACCGTGATGATGTGAGTCAGGAAGAATTAACGCGTTTGGCAAAATTGTTAGGAAAAGAAGAATTGAAAATTCAGGTACAAGGTTTAGGTGTTCTAAATTCAATTAAACTTCAATTTGAAAACGAACCTGCGCGTCACAAATTATTAGACATTGTTGGAGATTTAGCATTAGTTGGAAAACCAATCAAAGCGCATATTTTAGGTGCTCGACCTGGACATTCAGGAAATGTTCGTTTTGCGAAAGTATTGAAGGAACAAATCAAAAAACAAGATAAACAAGGCAAACAATTTGACTTAACAAAAGAGCCTTTATACAATATTAATGACATTGAAAAAATGTTGCCACACAGATATCCATTTTTATTAGTTGATAAAATCATGGAAATTGGTGAAGAAAATATAATTGGAGTAAAAAATATTTCCATGAATGAACCTCAATTTACTGGTCATTTCCCTGGAAACCCAATTTTCCCAGGTGTTTTACAAATTGAAGCTATGGCTCAAGTAGGTGGAATTTTCTCATTAAGTAAGGTTGAAGATCCGCATTTGTATTCGACTTATTTCATGAAAATTGACAACGTAAAATTCAAACAAAAAGTGATTCCTGGTGATACTTTAGTTTTTGATTTAAGATTATTATCTCCAATGAGAAGAGGTTTAGTGCACATGGGCGGAACTGCTTATGTAAACGGAAAAGCAGTTATGGAAGCTGAAATGTTGGCTCAAGTTATCAAAGACAAAGCGTAAATGATAAGTAAATTCGCAGATATTAGTCCAAATGCAAGTTTGGGAGAAAATGTTCAGGTAGATTCATTTTCCACAATTTTTGAAGACGTTATTATTGGCGCAGGAACACATATTCATCCTAACGTAACAATTTATCCAGGCACACGAATTGGAAAAAACTGTGAAATTTTTCCGGGCGCTGTAATAGGTGTAAAACCTCAAGATTTGAAGTTCAACGGTGAATATACAACGGTTGAAATTGGCGATAATACAACTATTAGAGAATGTGTTACTATTCACAGAGGAACCAATGATAAACTCGCAACACGCATTGGGTCTAATTGTCTATTAATGACTTACGTACATGTTGCTCACGATTGTCAAATTGGAAACAATGTCATTTTGGCATCTTATGTAGGTTTATCTGGTCACGTTACCATCGAAGATTTCGCAATTTTAGAAGGAACTGTGGTGGCACAACAATTTGTAAAAATTGGAGCACATGCCTTTATTGGAGGCGCTTCCTTAGTACGAAAAGACGTTCCACCATATATCAAGGCAGCTCGTGAACCACTAACTTATGCAGGAGTGAACGCAGTTGGAATCAGACGACGAGGATTTACAGATGAATCTGTCCGAGAAATCGAAGATATTTACCGAATTCTTTACGTGATGAACAGTAACATTACCAAAGGCATTGAATCTGTTAAAGAAAGTATTCCAGAATCTGCTCTTAGAAATCAAATTTTAAGTTTTATTGAAACTTCCGACAAAGGAATTATTAGAGGCTTGATTTGATTTTATTCCCAATAAATTATGAAAAAAGGAGATATTATTGAATTGCAAATTTCTGATTTCGCTTTTGGCGGTAAAGGAATTGCGAAAATCCCAACGGAAGAAGGAGATTACATTGTTTTTGTTGAAAACACTTTCCCTGGTCAAACAGTTAGGGCGAAAGTTGAAAACAAACGCAAACGCCATGCAGAATGTAAATTAATTGAAATAATTAAACGTTCTCCGAATGAAATCAATCTTCCTTTTCAAGAAATTTCTGGTGCGCCTTATATTTTTGTTCCAATTGAAATTCAAGAAAAATACAAGTTGGAAACCAGCATTGATTTGTATCGAAAACTAGCTAATATTTCGGACATCAAAACCCGATTTGATAGTTTTATTACTTCGCCAAATCATTTCAACTACCGAAATAAAATGGAATACAGTTTTTCTTCCATTGAACACGATTTAGATACAAATGAAGAAAAAGACAATGCCTTTGCACTTGGATTTAAACGTCGTGGAACTTGGTGGAAAGTCGAAAGTTTGAACAAAGAAAGTGGTATGTTTGATCAGCAATGGGAAAACAATTTATACAAAATTCGAGAATTCTTATTCAAAACCTATTTACCTGCTTGGCATCCACCAAAAAAAACAGGATTTTTCAGACATTTTGTCGTTCGGAAATCATTTTTTGAGGACAAATTATTGATTAATTTGGTCACATCTTCCGAAGGAATAGAAAAATTTGACGTCCAAGCACTCTCGAATTTATTACAAGAAATTTTGGGCGACCGTTTGGCTGGATTTCAACATACAGTAAACGATAATGTGGCAGATCGTGCAAAAATTGAAAACGGTCAAAACAACTTAGTTTTTGGAAAAGATAAAATCATTGAAGATTTATTAGGCTTGAAATTTGAAATCAGTATGGAAAGTTTTTTTCAAACAAATCCATCTTGTGCAGAATTACTTTACAACAAAGCCTTAGACTATGTTTTTGAAGAAAATGAACTCCAAGACAAGGTGGTCATGGATTTATTCTGCGGAACGGGAACAATTGGTCAAATTTTAGCTAAACGCTCTCCAAACACAAAAATAATCGGTGTTGACATCGTTCCTGAAGCAATTGCAGATGCGAAAAAAAATGCAAAGCGAAATAACATTGAAGGAATTGACTTTTTCGCTTCAGATGTTGGTAAATTTTTAAAAGAATATCCAAATTACATCGGAAAAATTGGAACCATCGTTTTAGACCCGCCAAGAGCAGGGATTGCGCCGAAAACCTTACAAAAAGTGGTTGATTTAGATGCAGACAGAATTGTTTACATTTCTTGTAACCCGGCAACACAAGCACGCGACACAGAAAGTTTGGAAAAAGCAGGTTATCACTTAGAAAAAATTTCCTTCGCCGACCAATTTCCGCATACAAGTCACGTGGAAGCAATTGCTAAATTTGTGAAAAAATAGTTGGTTTCGACTCTGCTCAACCAACTAGACTGATTTCGATAAGCTCAATTCATTCTAATACATCGTCTATTTAAGAACATTTCATCATTCATAATTCAATCATTTATAATTCATCATTAAAAAAACCAACTTTCCTTTGGAATACTTTTTGTAAATCCTTATATTTGAACTCATACTAAAAATAAAAATGAAAAAAACAATACTTTTTGCATTCGTAATTTTATTAAATTTTACCAGCAAAGCTCAAACTTTACAAACCTACAATGGCGTTTTTGAAAATGGAAAAGCCGTTTATCAATATTACGAGAACGACAAAGCCGATCGTATTTATGAGGGAACTTTCAGTTACATTTCAAAAATTTATACCATCAAAGGTTTTTTTAAACAAGACAAACGCGATGGAATTTGGAAAACTACCGCTTTGAATAAAGTGTACAGTAATGAAATGGGTAAAATTCAGTTAAATACTGCGGTAACAGGAAAATACACCCTAGGAAATATGGATGGTTTATGGACATTCTCAAATGCTACAAAAACCTTTAACAAAAAGACTAAAAAATACAATCCTAAGGCTGAAAAAGTTGTGGCAAGTGCCAATTTCAAAGACAATCATTTTATTGGAAAATTTGCTTACGACAAAACATTAATTAGCAAAACAAAAAGTAGTGGTCAATTTGACGATAATGGTCTTGCAGAAGGAGTTTGGTTGACGACTTACCCTAAAACTGTAGAAGAATTAAAATTCAAAAATGGCGTTTTGTATTCTAAATTGGTTAAAGACATTACCACGGGTGAAAAAATCATTTACTACGATAGTTTAGCTTTTCAAGAACAATTTTGGAATGCCTACGATCCTATCAAAAAAAGTGCAACAGTGGATGGAAAAATGTATTTAATCGATACCGTTGAGATTTCATCACCTGCAATTTCAGTGTGGCAATCTGATTTATTTGCAGTTGAAAATTTCGGAAACATCATAAATCCTTTGTACTACTATTCTAAAAGAAAATCGATTCCCCATGCTTATCAGTTAAAAATCATTTCATGCGACAACAACACCGATTGTTACACCAATTATTTGAAACAAAAAAATGAGGAGATTGAACGAATCGCAAAGGAAGAATTAATAAAATCCGAACAGTTGAGATTAGAAGCGCTTGAAAAAGAAGAGCTAGCGCGCATTGAACGAGAAAAAGAAGAAGAGCGAATTCGTTTAGAAAACATTGCCAATACCATCATTTTTGCAGATAAATTGCAAGCAGATAAAAAATACAAAGAGGCAATCGAAGCATATAAAAAAGCGAATGAACTACAATACACGGATGCAAATACCTTGAAAATCCTAAAAATTCAACAAGAATTGCAGCGAATAGACTCTTTGCATACGACTAAAAACTTCTTATTAAATGAAGTAAAAAATAAGGCAAACGCAGAATTTGCTCGCACAAGTGATATGCAAATCCCTTTAAAAAATAAAAAGAAGGTGTACGCATCAAACTACCTTTTAGCAATTGACTATTTAAAATTAAACTACAATGCGAAATTGGATAGCTATGCAAAAATGAATGAAACTTATGTTGAAAATCTGGAGCTTTGGAATGAACAAGATGAAAACAATTTATCCTTTATAAAAGAACTTCATACACAAGTACACGAAATCGAAAAATTCCAAAATGCTGTTTTTGATGCCCTTTCAAGCAACAACAAAACAAAATTGCGTGTTTTAAATTCATCCATCAATCCAAAAATGATTGTAAACGATATGATTAACTTCAAAATGGTGAATTAGGAGTATGATGATTCATGGGAGAGGGAATTATCGTTATGGATTTCAAGGACAAGAGATGGATGACGAGGTTAAGGGTATTGAGGGAGGTAGTTACGATTTTGGAGCAAGGATGTATGACCCAAGAGTTGGGAGGTTTTTGAGTACCGACCCTTTTATGAGACTTTCTGTGAATAAAAGTTTATATTCATTTGCAGGCAATTCTCCAATTTATTCGATTGACAAAAATGGAGAATATCAATTTCCATCAGGTTCAAGTTATGAAACAAAATACCCTAAATTGACAGCATATTTAAAGAATGATATCCAAGATGCTTTGTCCGACCCAAAAATATTAGATGCATTTATGAAATATGGGCAATTTACCAAAGAACAAGCGGTTGAGGCATTAAAATGGGGAGAAGGACCAACGATTAAAATTGTTGAACTCGCTGGAGAATACGGCTTATTTAAACAATCTGAACCTAATGTTATAAATCTTAATGAAGCTTTAATAAAAAAATTAGAATCAGAATTATCAATTGACGATACAGAGGAAATATTATTTATAACAGAAGTTACAATTTTACATGAAACAGTACATTTGGGTGATAATAGAGATGGTGTAGATTATAATGCGAAAGATGTGGATAAAGATGGGGAAGAAGGTAATGCTTTTGAAATAGAAGCTTATGGAAAAGTATTAGACTTAAATAATATATCTGCACATTTAGGGACAAATGCAACACAATTACAAGAGGCAACTGTGGCAGGACCAAAAAATCAAAATACTTTTAAGCCCAAATCAGTGC
>CAZHLZ010000020.1:19778-21438 GCA_964532475.1 uncultured Chitinophaga sp. | reverse complement strand
TGATAAGCGTTCTCAATTGTTTCAAATTCGTAACCTCTGGATGCTAAAAAAGCGTGAATTTTTGTTTTTCGTTCGAATTCATTTTTGACTTTTATCAATTCTCGGTTCTTTTTTTCTACCAAAGCAAGCGCTGTGTTGGAATAATCTTCCATTTCTATTGTTTTTAAGGCTTTTTGAATGGAATATGTGGAAATAAATTTTGCTTTGAGATGCTGCTTAATTTTAATTTTCCCCCAACGTTTAATTCTAAACTTTCCAGAAACAAATGCTTCTGCAAAACGCTCTTCGTCGATGAATCGGTTATTGATTAGATCAACAATTAATGAATCTCTTTCCTCCGAATTAAGTCCGAAACTTTGTAGTTTTAAATTGACTTCGTATTGACAGCGTTCTTGATAGGCGCACCAATGTTCAATTTTTAATTTTGCTTCGTGATATGTGAGTTTTTCTGGCAAAGTTTAATTCTACTTAACAATAAATTTACTGAAATTCCCGATGTTTTCTTTATCAATTAATTTCAAATAATATACGCCTGGTTTCAATTTTGAAACATCAATTTTTTCGCTTTTCAAGATTTCGTTTTTCTCTAAAGCACCAATATTGTTATAGATTGAAAATTCTTTGAAACTGGATGCGTTTTCAATGATTAAAAAGTCATTTGTTGGATTTGGATAAACTTTTAAATTTTGTTTGTTGATTTCATCAAATCCAACATCTTTTTGACTATAGAAATAATTTGAACGTACTTCTCTTGTGTAAGTTATAGTTGCATCAATGTTTGTCCAAATCATAAGAGAGCTATCTAATTTGTTTGTATTTAAAATTGGAAGAATTTCTAAGTAATTTATTTGATCACTAAATTCTTCATCGTAATCATAAGCTAAGGGAAATTCTGACATAGAATAAAATCCAAATTCAGGGTTTGGTAATATTGGTTCAACAACTTCATTTAAACTTATTGTTTCATCATAAAAATAGGTAATATCATCTGTTATTTCTGAGTTCATATTGGAAAAAACCAAAGTTTTCAGATTACCATTTGTATCATAAGTGTAATTTACAATTATAACTGTGTCTTGAGGACCACTTGTTACAATTTTTCTATTAATTTTGTTTTGTAAGTTATATTCAAATATGTTTTTTTCTTCGATTAAAAACTCACCATTAAAATCATCATATGTTTCGATTCTCTCAATTAAATTGTTATTATTGTAAAAAAGATTGTGAGAATTTACTAAGGAATCAATATTGTTGTTAACATAATAATAACTGATATTACCTAATAAATCGTTTGTGTAATTATTAATTACCTTGCTTTTTAGATTTAATGCACTTGTGTCATTGTCATCTCTTGAATAATTAGATTTTAAAACTAATTTCCCACCATCATACGTCAAATTTTGTAGTTCAAAATTATACCAGAAATCAAATTCAAAAAAATACTCATAAAATTTTATACTTATCAATAAATTAGAATTGTCATAAATATAATCAATTCTGTAACCTGAGATATTATTAACCGAAAAATTAAGTGATACAGTATTCTGATTTGGATAAACAACTTCTATTTTATTAAAGTATTGGGGAAACCCCCAAGTAGAGCCATTTTGATTCCAGGTAAATTCTTCTCCTTTGGTATTTCTTCCCATTTCATCGTATT